>NZ_LSSO01000149.1:0-122589 GCF_001645205.1 Brevibacillus sp. SKDU10
TGGCCAAGAGCACTGTACCTGTTAAGAGACCAAGTCCGAGGTCTGTATAACCTGAGCGCGGCAAAGAGGACAAGGCTTTTTTGATCTCATTCTTTTTATCTTTCACGGAGATTGCTGTTAAAGCCTTTGTTTTGACAATTTTGTGATTATAGGCAACAAAACCTACCCTTGTACGATCCGCATTGCTCATATCCATAAATAGCCTGACTACTTCTGCTGCTATCCCTTCTTTATCCGTATCCCTCATGGAATAACTGGCATCCAATACAAACATGGCATCATTACCCCGATTAGGATCAGCCTTGGCTAAGGCTTGGGGAGCTTCTAGCAGGCAAGAGAAGGCGATCCCTAAAAGCAAAGCGCATATGGCAAGATACATGGTGGAATTACGCATGGATTTCCTCATCTTGACTTTTTACACATCCTTTTACAAGATATGATCTCAAAATAAGAATCGGTCACATTGTCCTAAAAATGAAGAGAAAAAATGGAAAACAGGAAAATAGAACCAAAAAAAGGTGGAAATAATTGATTTTCACAACGTAAAACAGGGAATGGAGGTAATAAGTACCAATTTAAATTTTTTGAAAACGGAAAATAAAGGCATAAAGTCCTGATTTTTTTAAATGATTGACAGTGACGAAAAGAGTTGATTAATATAAATTGCGAAAGGCGATAGGGGAATTATGGTAAAAAAATAGATTAATCTGGGAAATTGGATAGATTAATCCGGTAGAAAATGGGTTAATTTTACAATTAAGTTAAATTAATGCTGTTTCGTTAGGGCCGATTATCCCTTATGATTAAGACTTTTTATGCACGTACCATTATTCACATGTAGGTCTACTTTTTGTACATACCTCAGTGAAACATAGAAAGGGGCAGATTATGGACATTATTTATCAAACCAACCGAACGATGCTTTTTGAAGAAATAAATCCAGAGAAGCTGGATCTAGTCACCATTGTAGGCGATGTCAAAGGCATAGATAGTCTAAGTGACGAGAAGGTAAAAGAAATCAATCAGCATCTTCTTGTTAAAAATTTCGATGAATTTTTGGACAAGTTCGAACCGACTGTTTATTCGTTTTACAATGCAGCGAACCAAAAAGTGATGTACACCCTCAAAAAACCAGAATCAATCTCAGAGGACTGCATCACGGAAATTAAGGTTAATCAGCATAATGATTTTCTGAAAATGCTATTTACCTTGATTGATACGAAGCGCAGTCAAGGAATTACCAATGTAGACTTTAAGTTCGAAAATTTGTTAGATATGATCTCTCCGAAAAAGGTCATGGACGATATTAGACAGGTTCGCAAAGAGATTCATTACATGTATAACGAGTACGAAAAATTGGATGATGGCGATCCAAAGAAGCTTGATATGGGTGACAAGCTCAATAGCATGTTTGAAGAGGCAAGTCAGAACTATAACAATGTCATGGCGATGCTTCCTCTAGCGATCGAGGATATTAAAACAAGGCTCTTACTAGGCGGTTCTGCTGAGGAGAACAAATCTGAGGCGATCCAAATCGGAATGCTTACCATTGGGGAGAGCGGTGAATTAAAGATCATCGAAGCACCTAAAAACGATAGCAATGAGCTTATGTTATTGGATGATAATACCGGTACTGGCTTGGTAACGGTTTTTGAAGAGGATTATGAATCTATTACGGAAACGCCTTCTTCTTACGTAAGAGACTTAGTAGTTCGCACTTTCTGCCCGCTACCAGCGGTTCAGTCGGAAGTGGATATGGAGACCGAGATCCAAAACTATAATACATATCTTGAATTCTACAAAAACGCAAAGGACGATTTTGTCAAAACGGTAAAACCGCTTGTGGAGAAAATTCTTGGTGTGAAAATGTTCTTTGATCAATATGCTACCAAGAATAAAGGGATGATGCCTACTCTCCTTATTACAAACACAAAGCTAGATATGTTAGTTAAGAGCAGCAATATTCCACGTTTGGAAACGTACCTTAACACTGTGAACTCCAAAAATGATTTCACAGATACTATCTGGTTCGGTATTGTTCCGTCCGTTGAATTAGAGACCGCTGGCCGAGTAAAAGTAAGCCGTGAGCGTTTCAAAGGAAACGAGAAGGTTGTTAAGCAGGACGGAAATACCTTGGAATCACTATCAATGCTTCTGAATGTAGTGAAAGAATACAAGCTGCAAGTCTTCTTTAGCTTTGAAACAGGTGAGGAGACCACCTTTAATAGCATGGCTACAGCCGGTATTGATAGATATATCGACAAGTGTAATCCGCTTATTCGCAAGGACTATAGTGAATTTGCGATACCTTGTGTACCTAACTTCACAGTCATTCCAAAGGATAAGTCTGGTGTAGTAATTGACAGTCGAATGCTGCAAACCGATTCAGGTGCGGAGCTTTCAAAGGAAAAAGAAGACATCTTAAAGCTCTGGATTGAAGGAGTTTATATTGGCTCTTCTTATGTGGCAGCAGGTGTGGTAGCTGCTTATCAATGCCCTGATTATATGCGCGAGCTATTTAAAAATATTAATAAAGAGTATCCAGGCGTACGCTTTGATATTGAAGCTGGAGATAACAGTTTACGCGCAGTCACTACAATGGCGAAAGAAATTTCAGGTTTTACTAACAACATCAAAGATTCGATTAACCGTAAAAATTTCGGCTTTGTCTTCTCATCAGAGAATGCACAGCTTCAAGAAAAGGATATTAAACGCATTACGGTTTACAAAGCAAGAAGCCTTGCTTTAGCCGAGGATGGTTTCGATCCTATTTATAAAACTCTCGTGAGTACGTATATCGAACGTATTCTTCGTTTCCAAACTGGAGACTTCAAACACGAAAATATCGTGAAATTCTTCAGTAACAATCCGAGCAGCCAGAAGAGCAAATGGATGAGTGGACGCGGGTACGTCAATTCCATCGTTCAGGATGGAGATGATATTAGCTACATCATCGATGATAAGAGCAATTTGTGCCACATTGATTTGGTCTTTAATGGAAACGTGAAGAACCTTGAAGTGATGATTACCAAGGGCACAACTCCTGTGAAATCGTGATGTCCTTTCTAAAACGTATGGTAGAGGCTGTCTTACAAAAGATTGCCTCTATACATAAATCTCCTCGTCCTAAATTGGGCGTGAGAGCCATTTTTTCTAATCCTAAGGAGGTTTTATTTATGGGTTTTCGACTAAAAGTTGAAGGTGCAGAAACAATTGAACTAGGTATGGATAATATCCAAACAGTTAAGTATGAAACTGACACTCCAGATGATTCCAATGCTAGATCAACAGATGTAGGAACTACGCTACGCATGACTGGTAAAATCATTACGTCTACTGATGGTGACAGCGCTGACGATACGATGAAACTAGCTCTGTGGTCTTTAGTTCCTGCTGAAAAGGCGGATTGCTACAGAAAAGTAACATTAGAAGTAATCTCGGCTGATCAAGTAGTGCGCAAAATCCACATGCCAAATGCTTTCGTGGTAGATTACACAGAACGTTTTGGCGATACAGAAGGTGTTGGAGAATTCACTCTATACATCAAACAGAAAAAAGACAAAACCGAATTTACCAAAATTGAAGGCGGCTATGCCGTTTAATAGATAGTCTTGTAGGCTATCGGAGGAGGATAAAATTTTAAGAGGTTCAAAGCCTCTTAAAATTTTGTCTCATCCGTTAGGGGGAAAAAGATAATGAAAAATTACTATGACATACTTGGTGTTTCCAAACATGCCTCTGAAGCGGAATTGAAAAAAGCGTACCGACAATTAGCAAAAAAATATCACCCGGATGTGAATCCCGGGAGCAGTGAGGCGGAACAACGCTTCAAGGAAGTACATGAAGCTTATACGGTGTTAAAAACCGAAGAGTCACGGAGAGCGTACGATGCAAAATTAGATCAGCGGACACAAAAGAGGGCTACATCCACCCAAGGGACAGGCCAGAAATCGACCCAACGTAGAACAACACAAGGATATCAGGGATTTGATCCCAGAGATATGGAGCGTAATTTCTCACAATTCTTTGGTTTTAATCCAAAAGATAAAAAGGGGAATCTTCATAAAAACGGATCAGCTTCTAAAAATCCTCTGGATGCCTCAGCGATCTTTCAGAGCTATTTTGGACCGCGAAAAAAATAAGGTGGAAGTGCTTGCTCCTCTCTTTGTAGGTGATTTGATGTCAGTGGACATACAACTTTCAAGGTATGGAGCCTTTTTTCTTTGCAAATAACGATCGGAATGGAAAGGAAAAACACCAGTCTATGGGGGATAGAAATATGCAGGATCAAACGAAAAAATACCGTTCCATTTGGGTCATAATCATTGATGTGCTGCTCTTTGTCATTGCAATTAATATCTTATATTTTGCGTTTTTCATTCAATCAGACCCGGTAATGAAATGGATGGTTAGTCTGTTAGGAATTTCTTTCATCATTTTTGGTATTACTGCACAAAAAAATCAGAAGCAACTGCCTAAGCAATCAAACAAGCAGCAAACAGGTATTACAAAATTAGTCCTACTGGATGAAGACGGCGAAAGAGTTAAAGAGTGGTTGATACAGGGGGAAACCTCTTTGGTGATCGGAAAGAACACCCGCAATGGCGAGGTTGATATAGATCTGTCAGATACGGAATACGCATCGCTTATCAGTACCCACCATGCGGTGCTTAACCACGTTGGAGGGACTTGGTTCATTGAGGACAACGATTCTCATAATGGGGTCGGCATAAAAAAGGCGAATAGCAATCGAACGAATAAGGTAGAAATCGAAGCAAGACAACAGATTGATATAAATGATCTCATTTACATAGCAAATACACGTATCTTAGTGAAATAAAGGGTTGCTACTAATCACTTGGGGGATGACCAAACATGAGTTTAACGAGATGTACGAATGGCCATATGTTTAGCACAAGAAAACACGGTAATACATGCCCCTATTGCAACATTGTTGTAGAGCAAGCAGCACGGGCAGAAAACAAGAGTCAGGTGCGCCCAGTCGATGAAGAAAAGACCATGCCTTATTTGGGTGAGACAACGGGGATTGAGCCTGTAACAGGCTGGTTAGTCTGTATCGAAGGACCTCAGCAGGGACAGGATTACCGAATTATGGCGGAAAAGAATTTCATTGGACGCTCTGAGGAGATGCATATTCGCATTATTGGTGATAATGCCATCTCAAGACGCAATCATGCGGTAATTGTCTATGACCCGAAAAAACGCAACTTTTTTCTACTGCCCGGAGATGCGTCTGGACTTGCTTATCACAATAATGAAGCTGTTTTTTCCCCAGTGGAGCTAACAGCGTATGATGTCATTCAGCTTGGTCAAAGCAAATTTATCTTTATCCCGTTGTGCGGCGTCCATTTTGAATGGGAAACCAAATGAGGGTAGGTTGATGAACATGCTGGAGGGACAGGAACTCGCGACATATTGTTTTGTGCTAGCTGGGTTTACGTTTATGTTATTGCTCTTTATGATACGCCAGAATCTGATGGCGCCTGTTAAAGAACCGGGCATTCAGATTGGAAACGGGCAAACGATCGGCAATCGAGATGAACAAGACGACTATTTTTCGACAGCAACAACTCCTATTGGCACACTAGCTGTTTTGGCGGATGGGATTAGTGGGCTTTCGCATGGACGGATGTCTAGCACTCTGGCGGTTACGCTCTTTATGCGGGAATTTTTGAATCTGGATGATGTACAAGACATTACTTCTTTTTTTACAAAAGCTGCTCGTAAAAGCAATGCTGAAATCCTGCAACAAATCGGGGGATCAAATGGTGGTACGACGCTTGTAGCAGCCGTGGTAACCGAGGATAAGCTCTATTGGGGCGCTGTAGGTGATAGCAGCATCATGGTGTTTCGCAATGGGGAATTTATCAAAATGAACCATAAGCACATCTTGGAGTCTGTGCTGGAGGAACGCTATCTGTCAGGGGAGATTACCAGGGAACAAGCAACAAATAACCCGATGGGCAAGCGACTGATCAATTATTTAGGCTATGAGCAGTTTCAAAATATGGAGATTTGCAACGAGCCGTTTCTGTTAAAAAAGAAAGACAAGGTTATTTTGTTAAGTGACGGTGTGTACAACACGCTCTCTGAAGTGGAAATGGAGCAGATTTTAATGAATGCCGGCTCTCCAAATGATGCCGCAGAAGAGATGGTGGCAGAGATTGAACGCAAGCAATTACGCAATCAAGATAACGCTACGGTCATTATTTTAGAGCAAGGCTGGTAAAACGAAGCGACTGGTTAGGCCTTTGGTAGCGAAGGAGAAGCGGAGGTACGGATGAGGAAGGAAAACAGCAATTTTCAGACCAGTTTCGTTTCCGAAGCAGGCACTTTTATAGAGAATCGGGATTATTTTGCTTTTGTAGAACTAGATGATGTTGCTTGTTGGGTCATTGCCGATGGGATTGACACGGATCAAGAAGTGAAAAGTGCGGAGATGGCAGTGCAAAGTATTTTACAAAGCTTTTTAGATAAGCCCACAATGTCTCGGCGCAGACTAAAAAAATACATACTCAATGCCCATCACTGGCTAAAAGAAGAAAGTACAAGAGTCCGATTAAAAGCTAGCATTATGATTGTCGTTACCGATTATAGCAAAATCATTTGGGCAGTGGCGGGTAATGCTAGATTGTATCATTTTCGACATGGGCGCTTGCAAACAAGGAGCCATGATCAGTCACTTGCTCAGCAGATGGCTGATGAGGAGCAAATCTCTTTCGCAGCAATAGACAGACATGAGGAACGTCATAATCTACTTTCTTATTTAGGGAAGCCTGATTTTTTTGAACCATATGTATCCAAAAAGATCGTACTCTCTGATGGAGATGTGATGATGCTTTGTACGCCCGGAGCTTGGGAAGAGGTTAGCTGCCAAGAAATGCTGGAAGCCTTAGAAGAAGCAAAAGGTCCGGAAGAGTTGGCCGATCAACTGGAGGAAGTGCTATTAAGCAAACAAAAGCAAGTGATTCATAATTATACGATAGCGGCTATTTATGCGAATAAAGTGTTTAAGGAAGATCCGAAAAAACATTGGAAAAGGATTAAAACAGCCTTATTTATCGGCATACCGGTTCTTCTGCTTGTAGGCGGATTAGTGTATATGAAGGTCCGTGCAGCAGAACGCTTTGCAGAAAATGTTGCTAGCATTTATGAACATGAGAAAAATGCGGACGCCTATGTTTCAGAAAAGGACTACGATAAAGCGCTCCTAGAATACAGTGAGGCGCGAAATGCTGCCAAGCGGATAGATGACAAGATATACAGACAATTGTTGAGCAAAAAACTAAAAATTACTGAGTTAATCGTAAATGGAGATAAGTTTGTAAAAGACGGGAAAGTAAAGCAAGCGCAGGAGAGCTATAAAAAAGCTTTGGAAGAAGCGAAGAATCATAAGGAATTTGATAAGAAAGAGATTCAAGAAAAGCTGGATCAAGCAGAGAAAATAGCTCAGGTGCAGCTTTTGGTTAAGGAAGGCGATTTACGCGCTAGCAGTGAGGATTATTCAGGCGCCATGGAGATGTACCAACAGGCCAAGCTGGCGGCAATCAATGCTTCCTATACTGAGGGCCAAAAAGAAATCAAGTCGAAAATAGATGAAACGCAGCTCAAACGTATCGGGGTGGAAAAAGGTACACAACAACTAGAAGGCGAGAAAATGGAGAAGGATGGAGATCGTTTTCTGGCGGAGAAGGATTTGGAAGGTGCGCTAGGCGCTTACTTACAGGCCCAATCCATCTATCAGGAAGCTGGAATGATGGAAAAAGCTCTAGGCATAGAGCGCAAAATTACCAAGGTGGATGGTTTATTAAATCCGTTGCCCGTGCCTGCAATAAATGGGGGAGATCAACCTGCTAACGGCAATATTCTTGCACCAGCCACAGGACAAGCATCTGGACAGACACCGGCAGCGCCTGTGAAGCAAGGCTCAGGGGCAGTTTCTACACCAGCAACTGGACAACAGTCCGGACAAGCAACACCTCCACCTGCAACAGCTACACAGCAATCACAATCGGTACAGCCTCCACAGCAGACAGTACCAAAAACAGCCGAGTCATCGCCACCGTCCGTCCCAACTCAGATGGATCACCAAACAAAAGAATCACCTCAGCATTCCCAGAAGGAAAGCTCTAAAACAGTTGAACTAGAGCAAGGTAACAAGCAGGCTCAAGCACCGCACACACCACCAAGCGATGAACAAAAACCAACGTCAGCTGTGACTAAGCCGCACCAGTAAGTTCTGACGGAAAGGAGGCTTCCCATCAACATGAAAGATATTATTCTGGATCGCTTAAACAAGCTGGAGGACTTAGAGCAACGCCGCCTGCTAAAGCAACTCATGACCGGCGTCTTCGTCAATCTCGTTGAATATCAGGAAGAGATGAACAAGAAATTGGAAAAACGGGTGTTTGGGGAGCTGGAGGATCAACAGGAGAAGCATGATGTGTACGTCACCATTTGCTCCAAGGATGACTGGGACCCTATCCATGATTTTTTGTACCCGATGCTGCCTGAAGATACATTGAATAGAACATGTGATATGAATGGTCTACTTACCCAACTGAAAAACAAGGAAGAAGCAAGGCTGTTTACACTTTTCCTACAATGTGATTATCCGACGATCAAACCGCTTTTAGATACGAAACATGTTTTTTCAGGCAAGCTGACTACAGCTTCTAAGACCAGATCAATTCATGTACGGCTAGAGCAAAATCGTACTTATATGCAACAAATCGAACAGCTCTACACGGTTTTTCAGAAGAATGGTGTACCGTGGAAGACTGTAAACAATCCTTATGCTTATAAATTTTTTGATGTTGTCTTAACAGGCTGTGATGAGGAATTGGATGAAACAGAGGAGATTCTCGAAATTACGGTCGATCTAGGGGAATGGGAGAGCTATAAACAGCTAGACAAAATTCCGCTATGGAATATTCAGCGTCTTCAGCTTAAAAATAGTGGATTTCCGACCCCGGCTATGGATCGGGTTAATTTTGAGCATGTCTTGTCATTGCGGAAAACAGGCACCGAACATGGATATTTGGTGGACGGAGAAGAGGAGAATATCCGCTACATCAAACGGACTCATGACGAGCTGACCATTGTTTCACCTCAAGAAAAGGCAGGAATATGGGATGTATTGAAAATCATGCAGCCGGTGGAATCTAAAATTGGCAAAATGGAATATCCGCTTGTTTCGAATAAGCGCATCGATAGTTTCATGGCTCGATATGCTAGGAAACAGGCGATGATTGTACGGGCAAAGGGAGAAATCATTCGAATTGTTCACTCGTTTGAAGCGGCGGAAATGCTGAAGCTGGTAGAGGTTGATATTTTGGAGGCTCAAAGGGCAAGAGGGCATACCTATGAGATGAATCCTTTTATCAGCGACAATGTTAGGGTGGAACAAGATAAAAAAATGATGCGTCTGCGGTTCCAGCATCGATCTACCCTAGGTCATACCTCCTTTATTTTACATGATCTCATGAGCTTTCTCGTTTCAGAAGTACAGATGAGCTTTCCTGAATACAAGTGTGAAGGAGAATGGGCTTGAATTACATTTGGGATTTGCTGATAAAGGCGGAGCGATCCGGTATAGAGAAAAAACGTGTCCAGTTTGCTTTGGCCAAGGTCTTTTCACCCTACATGGAGCTTAGTCTGGAAAATCTGAACGCAAAAGAGATTGACCAAATTGTTGAAATCAATCCCTACTATCGTTTCTACGAAATTTTTCGGGATTTATTTGACCCAAATATTGAGACGGATGTAGAGCTTCGCAATAACTTGTTTGATGTTTTGATTCATTTTTTAGCAGAAATTGATCTTATGCAGGGCATGAACAAACGGGAATATTACATCCGGTTTCTGCAACAGGATTTGGAGGCGGGTGTGTTTGGAAGCAGTGTGAAGGACAACATTTACTTGTTTACGAAAGAGGAACGGGAAATGATTGCTAGCAATCTATTGCGTCTGTATGAGACGGGTGAAGCTGTGTATTTATTAAAGGACACAACTAAAAAGGTATTTACTCGATCCACGATATACGCAAATTGCGAGGAAAAGGATGAACTGCTGTTTTATATCGGTCAACCAGAAACACCGATCGCCCGAGCTAAGATTGAATTGATTAAGGATTTGTTTTTGCCAGTTCGTTTTTCCACGGAACTATACTGGAGCTATCATTTTGGCATTATGGAAGTGGAAGAAACGATGCAAGTGGACTACATCGCTCTTTACTGACCGACAAGCAAGGAGGACAGAAACAATGAACGGATATTCGTATAGATTGCATACGGACAAAGGGCGAGATAGAAGTCGCTTACTGATCAGATTTTCGCGAGAAGAGCTGGAGGACATGACCACCTTCCAGTTGCGTAACATTTGTTATACGGAGCGATTAGTCGAGGGGATTGCCAGTAAGCTCGATCGGGAGGCTTTAATTGATACCATCCTAAAATTCCGTGGAGCAGCAGACAGCCTATTGATTCGGGGCTTTCACAAGGGGGGCTTTCAGCGAATTGAGGATGCGATCCATACTTATTTAAAAACCCCTTTATCTGATCAGGTAAGCATCAAGGTTCCAGCCAAAATCTCTTTGTATCGTGGACTCAAGGTAGACAAGCTAGATCAATATTTAATAGAAGCGATCGGTTTGCAGGAGTCTAATGTGCTACTGATTAATGACAGCATGGAACTGTGTGGAATTCTGCATCTGAAAAAGGACGAGTCGCAACCAGGGCTTTTTTACTTAGCAATGGATCGCAATGCTGAGCTGCGGAGAACGGCTAATCAAAATTACAGCCTGCTGTTTTTCAGAAAGCAGGATTCGGAATACCTGTATAGAGCCTACTATCAGGATGGTCCTTTGTTGCCAGCTAATCTGCACTATTGCAAGGTTCCTGTGACCGACTTGGAAATTTGCGAGGTAGAGGAAACGAATGCTGTGCTGGCGATCGATTTCGGGACATCTAACACAACTGCTGGAGCCTATCTGGATAGGGGATATATTTCCACCCCGCCAAGTCATGATTTGTTAAATGGACGAATCCGTCTGAATGAGATTAATTATGTAAAATTTCCTGATGAGACAGAGCAAACAACTGATTGGGTCGCGGTTGTGCCAACCATCGTGAGCGTAGCAGACTGCCGAGATCAAGAGAATATCCAGTATCATTTCGGCTATGAAGCGCTTTCTCATCGCAAAAAGAATGGCTTTAGCAGTCAATCCTCTCAATTCCAAGGTCTAAAAAGATGGGTAAATGCTTACACAAGGACAGAAGAAGTAGTGGATATGGAAGGCAACACTGCTTATGTCAAACGAAGCGACATCCTACGCGGCTTCCTGACCTATATTGTGGAGATGGCGGAGCATCAGTTCAAATGCCGCTTCACTCACTTGCATATTTCAAGTCCCGTTAAATTAAAAACGCAATTTATTGAAATGTTTCACGAGATTTTACCTCAGTACCAGATTGAAGCGAAGGATGCATTGGATGAAGGCATGGCGGTACTCTACAATACGATAGCTGATCAGATTGAGAAGAAACGATTTCTGGATGGCGAGGAATATAAGGCATTGGTCATTGATTGTGGAGGGGGTACGACTGATCTGTCCTCCTGCCGGTTTTCCATTTTAGATGGACATATCTCCTACCAGATTGATATACATACGACCTATGAGAATGGTGACACCAACTTTGGCGGCAATAACATCACCTATCGCATTATGCAATTTATGAAGATTGCTTTTGCCAATTACTATACAAAAAGGCGAACAAACACAGATATTGATGAGTTGATTCCTATCCCAGCTACCGATTTATATCGCTATGTGGACGAATATGGTGTAGGAGCTGTCTACGAAACTTTTGAGGCCAGCTATCAAGAGGCAGATCAAATCATTCCGACACAATTTAGGCTCTACGAAAATCGTTCACGTGAAGAATACCACCGCGTGCGCAACAACTTTTACTTCCTATGGGAACTCGCTGAAAACATGAAAAAAGAGTTCTTCCGCAAAACTGGTATCCTCCGAAATAGATTCCAGCCTATTAGCAGCGAGGATTCAGACAATGATTTAAAAATCACCAAAATCAATCGATGGTTTTTGTCCACACTTCATCAGGGAGCGTTTCGCGAGGAGTACGAATTCCCTAACGTGGTATTTACCATCAGGGAAATTAGTCAGCTCATCCGCGCAGACATTTACGAGATTGTGCGCAAGTTTTTGGATGAATACTACCAGGATGGCCGTTTACAGGAATTCTCCATTATTAAATTAACAGGTCAATCCTGCCGTATCGATGTGTTCCGTGAAGCACTAAAAGAATTTGTGCCGGGGCGCAGTATTGAATTTAAACAAAAAATAGAGGAAACGGGCAAGGTATCCGATCTTAAGCTGGCATGCTTGCGTGGCTCTCTTCGTTATTTGAGTGCTAAAAAATCAGGATTCATTGAGGCGAGCATAACCAACCATGCTCCAATCATTCCTTATTCGGTACGTGCATTTACCCATAATCAGCATGAAAAAACATTAATCAACAGCTTAGAGCGAGCCAATCAGGTACAAGGCTTCATTTCACGTCCGATTGCTGTTAGGGAGATTCAGTTCTATTTAAAGGATGCGAAAGGCAATCCGCGGCATCATTACGTGTTTATCAATCAGCCTGAGAGCTACAAACAGATGATCTATGAGCAGATCGCCAGCATCTATCCTGGGAAAATCCCGCAGGACGATACAGATTCGATCGTGAATGGGGAAGTTAAATTCTTTGTTTTTACAGACGAAAAGAGCTGGGGCTTTTACGTAGTTCCCGTTGCAAGGCAAAATGAACAGCTTTATCTCGGTAAGAAACAGTTCTTTGCGTTTGAAAACGACCTGTCTGAGCTGGATTTCTTTGATGGCCTGAAGTAAGTGAATGAGGAATCGGACAAGACGAAATCTCTTGTCCCTTTCAGACAGCTTGAAGCAGCACCCACGGCATGCATATAGGAGGTCGTCACTTGTTTACCCATCTGTATCCTAATTTTAATAAAGGACGCATTTTAAAAACGGACATGCTTGCCAATCTTCGGGATTATCCTCGCGATTTTCTCGATATTCAATACAAAGAGTATTCAGACGGGATTATTACTGGATCAGACATACGTATTGGAGAGCAACGTATCACGATTACACCCGGAATCGTGAAGCATTCTGGGCGTTTGTATGTATTAAAGGAAGAGCATGAGCTTATATATCACGCCACCAATCGAGAAACTGTTGTCAAAATCAGATTTCATGAACAGATGACAGACAGCGACTTTACGATCAGCAATTCTGAAATTGTACTGGATGAACGGGTGGAGCTTGGTCAGAACGAACTAGAATTAGGGCGTTTTAAGCTAAAGGAAGGGGCCAAGCTACGCTCGCATTATCAGAGCTTTATTGATTTGGCTACGGAATACAACACGTTTATCACCATTCATGTCCCCTATGCAAGTGAGTCCCAAAGCACGCTTGCTCCAAGCATCATGCGCTATTTTGCTAGAGAGCTAGTTCAAGGAACGAATCTGACAGCGTTTGATATTAGTTTTGCTCTGCTATGCCTTAACGAAGGAACAGTCAATCGCGAGGTCATTCTTACCTATCTCGCTAACCGATTGGGAACGGGGTATAAGGAGTATAGCAATGAACAGATTCATAAATATTTAGGGCGCATTTTAGATGAAGGGAGAGGGGCCGGCAAAGCAAGAGCCGATTTGCGTCAGGGCGGTTTTCAGCGAATGATTGTGGACTGACAAAAAAGCGGCTAACAGGTGAAAAGGCACACCGCGACATGCATGGACAAAGAAAGGAAGGTGACTGTTATGGAGCATATGGACGAGAAGATTATTGCGATGTTACAGGAGCAGGATGAGAAAAAGGACGAATCAGGACCAGATGCACAGTCAAAAAATACGCAGGAACTCGATCCCAAATGGGCGTACGATCTGCGAAAATCGTTAGTCAAGATTGACGGTGAGATGATTTCATTTGCAGAGCGTCGTTTATTAGAGGATAAACTAAGCATCCCGATGCCGAAAGCATTTACCCCAATGTCGCCTGAGACGGCGGCATTAAAATACCCTTCAGAACGCAGACCTACCCTGATTTATACCAATAGCACCGGTTCCATTAATGTAGCGATTAACCACACCCAAACCAGATTGACTGATGCTGAAATGAAAGAGTTTACTGCAGCGATGGTGCATTTGTTGCGGAAGACGCAGAAGCTTCTTCAATGGCACGGAGATGATGTAGTGGAAGTGAATGGAAAGCCGATCGGCTACTGTGAATTTTTGACCCCAGCCTACAATGTTAATCTTTATAATTTTATGTTTTTTACTGAGCTAGATGGCAAGGCTTTGCTATGTACGTTCAACTGCACAGAGGATGAGATGAACGACTGGCGGCTTGTAGCGCGAGGCATGATGGAAGCGGTAGTTATCCATAGTGACCACAGAGGAGGAGAGGAAGAGTGAGCTCAACGGTAATCGCATATCACAATCTTCAGGTTTCCCCTTATCAATTAGTCAATCTGCAAGAGCTAGTCATGATCAAAACCATCAACGAGCATGCCAAAGTTAGCTTTACAGGTATTGTGCCAGAGGAGCTAAAGGATAGCTACGTGGAAATGACGCAGGCTGAGACGCCGATAACGATTAGCCAGATTGACGAAAAGGGCGGAAGTACGCCTATCTTTAACGGACTCGTACTGCATATTGAAATTAAAGCAGTGCGGGGCATCTATTATATGCAGGTCGAAGCGGTCTCGCATTCCTACAAGCTGGACATAAAACGTAAAAAACGTTCCTTTCAAAATAAAAATATGACTTATTCTGCTCTGATCAAGCAGATTGCTGCCGACTACCCTGGGCTGGACGTGATGGACAGTATATCTAAAGGCGGTAAGCTCGGAGAATTTACCATGCAATATGACGAGACGGACTGGCAATTCCTTAAGCGAATGGCTTCTCGATTTAACGCAGGTCTTGCTCCAGCTTCCATTTTTGATAAGCCTAAGTTTTATTTCGGAATGCCAGAGGGTGGCTCGAAGGGAAAATTGGAGGACTATCACTATAGCGTAAAAAAACGCATGTCTGCTTTCCGCCATTCCTCAGAGAATCATATCCCGGGTATTGAGGAGAATGATTTTATCTATTATGAAGTGGAATCGGACAGAGTGCTGGAGGTAGGACATGGGGTACAGTTCCTAGGCAAAACGCTGTTTGTGGCCCAAGCCTATACCGAAATGAAAAAGGGATTATTAAAGCATGTTTACACGCTTTGCACCAAAAAAGGAATGAGCCAAAACAAACTGTTTAACTCGAAAATCGTCGGAGCCTCTGTGCAAGGAAAGGTCATTGAGGTTGCCAAGGACACGGTGAAGGTGCACCTCTCGATCGACGAAAGCCAGAATAAAAGCGAAGCGCATTGGTTCCCTTATTCATCCGTTTATACGGCAGAAGGAAACAGTGGCTGGTATTGTATGCCAGAGCTTAATGACCATGTACGCGTCTATTTTCCCGGCAATAAAGAAAGCGATGGGGTTGCTAGCAGCTCTGTTCGTCAGGATGTGGGAGAGGCGCAGCATAATAAGCTAGGCAATCCGGATATTAAATATTTCCGTACACCAAATGGCAAGGAGCTCATGATGAGCCCTAGTGAGATTGTAATCACTGCTAAGGACGGTGAGATTTTTATCAGGTTAAATGATCAGGATGGTATTCAGATCATGAGTAAGAAAAAAATCAAGATCATCTCTCAGGAAGACATCATGATGGACTCCGAGAAAAAAGTGATTATCTCAGCTAAGGAAGAGATCAGCATAACCTGCAAGGAAAGCAATATCAAGATGGATGGCAATACCATGATCATGGGGAATGAGACCAAGACAAACTAGTGGCCCTAGCTTTTATGAAAAGAGGAGGGGGAGAATGGACAGGACAGAAGCGATGCCGCATTTTATGACGAATGTAGTGGAGCCTGCAAGAGTGCTAGCATTGATGCGTCTGGAGAAGGATTTTCAGACACATAAAAATACATTAGCCACAGACTGGACAAGCGATTTTCAACGGATTTGCCATCAGCTAGGCACCGAGCAGATGCGAAAAAACAAACCGTTACTTGGGCATCTTACCTTTTCGTTGTTGCGAACCGAATTGGCAGTAGGGCGGGCGATTTATTTAGTGGAGGCGACCGATAGCTCCTGGTTTTTCGATCGGAATCCTTGCCAAACAGAATATGATGCTAGCTGGGCATTACGGTATTTAGACCAATTGAAGGACGAAATCAACAGCGGTAGAAAGGCATATATGGGCGCTATTACGCTACCTGATGTGGAGCAAATAGTCTTGAGAGAAGCGGTTCATTTTCATCAGTATGTAATTCAGTTGGCTAGATTTGCCTTGCCTACAGCGATTCAATCTCCGGAATTTGCAGCGTTATCCACAGAGGATATCGTTGAAGTACGTGTTGGAGAATACATGGATGTTAGCGAGGTCGTGTATAAAATAGATCGGCGAGTACGGGATGCCCAATCGGTTAGGGAGTGGATCGATGAAGGCAGTGAACAAGAATATGCCTATGAGGTTTTCGACCAGTTGGATTTGTCTAAGGGAGAATATTCCGAGCTGGATTTTCGCTATTCACGTTTTGAGCATAGTGATCTATCCGACGCTCGGTTGAAGGGTTGTGTACTCCTCGGCACAAGGTGGAATCATTCGCGACTAGTCCGGGCAGATTTCTCTTACAGCCTGCTATTTGGAGCTAATTTTGATCATAGCGATCTGTCAGGGGCAGACTTTGGGGGAATCCAAGCTTCTAAAGGATTGCTGGAGCCAGATAGTTGGGAAATGCCAGGCTTTTGGGAAATTTCCTTTGCTGAAGCCAACTTGTCAAAGGCTAGCTTCGTCGATGCCCAATTAGCAGAAGCCCAATTTCGTAAAGCTCATCTTGCGGGCGTGAATTTTGCTGGAGCTGATTTGACAAACGCCAACTTCACAGATGCTCATTTACGTGAAGCGGTGTTTGTTGGGGCTAGCGTAGCATCTGCTGATTTTACTGGAGCAGATGTAGATGGGGCCTCCTTTTCGGTAAAAGATCGAGACAAGCTCAACTTAGATGAGCGACAACAAGCCGCTGTTTTGTGGATAGAGGCAGAGAGCGAGGAGGCATATCTACATGAGCTATTTTATTCTGTCCCAAGATAATCGCCTACTAGACGCTGTAGAGCCTACGGGACTTACCGAGCTGCTAACCAAAGAGCTGTTAACTGAGGAGAAGGTGCATCTTTTAGATGAATTGGTCTTACAGGTTCCCATTCAGCGAAGAGAGCATGTCACTTACGTAGACTTTATTCAACGCCCTATTCCGTTGCTATCTGATCGCCTAAAACAGCTAGTTGTCAAATATGTGCCCAAAATGCTGTGCAAGGCTGTTGTACTCGCAGATCGGGAGCAGATGAGGCAGGATTTGTACTGGGTGTTTGTGCCCCCACGTATCAACTGCTTATCAGATAGGGCTGAGTTTTATCAGGACAATACAATAAAACGCCTCATATTAGATCAGAACAAGATTGGCAGACGAACATTTTTTCAGATAGATGGGATTCGTGAAGAGCATCTTGTAGTGAATGTAGGACTGGCGGAAAGTATTCTGCGCCGAGATTTTACAGGCATCCAGCTTCAAAAAGTCGAGCTGGAGGCTCATAGAGAGGATGAGATGTAAATGGCCATAGAAGACGTGGAAGTAGAAGGTGGAGAAGGAGCCAAGAAAAGCTATGTGGTAGCAGGAGCCATCCTCACCTGCACCTTTGGCACTCAAAAAAGTCGATTGAAAACGCCCCTAAGCCACGGGGTATTTATTAAAGACAAGGCGCAAATGAACATTAATGATTTTGTGCCAAATGTAAACATTATGCCCTTTGGCAGATGCGGTAATCTAGCTAATCCAGAGGTAGCAGCTGCGACGGAAGCAAATGGCGGCTATTTAAAGCGCATGCCATGCATGCCGATCGTAACGATGCCGTGGATTGGGGGCAAGGAGGACAAGCTGATCGAAGGTGCGCCCGTTCTACTCAACGATTGTACCAACATGTGCCTACATTGCGGCGGGCAAATAAGCATCATCGATGACGGACAGGAATTGGACTAAATCTAGAAGAGACCATACCACCCATCGGGAGGGGGGATTGTGTGTGAAAACGACAGCTAAAGTAGCGGGATATGGAAATATTCAAGTAGTATCTCCCTACGATATACAAACGCTGCAGGATTTACAGCTAGTCAAAGAAGCAAACGACCACGCTAAGCTATATCTGACCGGAATCATTCCGGAAGAGAAGAAGGATAGCTACATCGCAATGGCCACAAGTAGCGATACCATCGAGGTCAACGAGGTAGAGGATGGTCGAGTGGTCAGGAATCTATTTACAGGACTCGTAGAAAATATCGGAGTTCGAGCTGTTCGTGGCATCTACTATATCGAGATAGAAGGCATCTCGCTGACGAGCCAGCTCGATATAAAAGAGAAGACCAGATCCTTTCAAGATAAAAACATGACGTACACAGCTCTGCTAGATTTGATTTTAAAGGATTATCCAGGATCAGACTATCTCGATTACGCTACAAACAATGCAACATTAAAAGGCTTTACGCTGCAATATAAAGAGACAGATTGGGCGTTCATTAAGCGAATGGCGTCTCGTTTTGGTGCGGTTTTATTACCAGAAACAAGCTCTAAAACACCGAAGTTTTCACTTGGAGTTCCTGATGGGAAATTAGGACAACTGCAAGACTATCACTACGGTGTAGCAAGATCACTAGACAGGTACACGGAAGCCACCACGGGATATGGCAGTGAGCTAGATGAGACGGCTTTCACTCACTATACGGCAGAAAGCGGACAGTATTTTGCATTAGGGGACAAGGTGCTATTTCAGGAGAAGGAGCTGACCGTCGCGGCATCTTTAGCGCGCTTTACCGAAGGCGGCTTGCTCTATACCTACACCCTTTGCCAAGAGGAAGGCGTTTTGCAGAATCTGATTCGAAATGAACAGCTAACAGGTGTCTCGCTGGAAGGAAAGATTATTGAGATTCGCAGAGATACCGTCAAGGTGCATCTCGATATCGATAAAACCCAAGACAAGGGCAAGGCCTGGTGGTTTCCGTATTCCTCCGTCTATTCAACAGAAGGAGCTGACGGCTTTCACTGCATGCCGCAGGAGGGAGACGCTATCCAGGTTTATTTCGCAACCAGCCAGGAGGATGGAGCGGTAGCGATGAGCTCTGTTCGCAAAACAGGGCAGGATTCTCCAAAAATGGGCGATCCAAGCGTGAAGTATTGGGGGACCAACTTTGGCAAGGAGATGAAGCTAGGCGGCTCTGATTTTGTGCTCACTGCCAAGGACACGAAAGAAGGCAAGATGTTTATTAAGCTGGATGTAGAAGACGGCATCGAGATTCACAGCGATAAGGCGATTATGTTTTCCGCGGAAAAGGATTTGGAGATTGAGACAGATACCAAATTCGAGATTAAAGCGCAGGAAGCCATCTATCTGCTGTGTAAGGAAAGCAGTATTGTGCTGGATGGGGAGACGGATATTCAGGGAACGGTGCTACAGGTAGATGGTTTAATTAAATCGCCTGTCTCAGTGGCTGACCTAGAACCGGAGCCAGAGCCTGAGGACCCGGCACCGCCGCCACCGCCTCCGGAGGAAAAGAAAGGCTTTTGGGATAATCTGTTGGATGGTGTTCAGTTGGCGCTAGATGTAGTAGGGATGATACCTGGTGTCGGTGAAATTGCTGACCTTGCCAATGCGGGCATATCGCTTGCTCGTGGAGATTATGAGGGAGCGGCTCTATCATTGGCGGCATGCGTTCCGTTTGCAGGATGGGCAGCGACAGGTACGAAGTTTGTCAAAAAGGGTATGAATGCATTTGAGACAGGGAAAAAAATTGTTAAAGCAGCAGAGAATGTAATAGATACGACCAAAACTGCAATGAATGCGATTGGAGAAGTCGTGGGGAAAGTGTATACGTCGGCTCGAAATGTCATCGCAAATGGTATAGACAAGGTAGCAGATGCAGTTAAGCTCATGAAACAGCAGATGAAGAGCACGGTTATGGCAGCGAAAAAAGGCTTGCAGAAAAAGGTAGCTTCGATTAAAAAGAATCTGAAGCAAGGGCTGGATAATCTGAGAAATAAACTTCCTGGAACATCGAAAGAATTTGTGACTCCAGAAGGAATTAAAGTTAATATTAAAGAAGTAAAAGATCAGGCACATAAGATTGAGCTACCTAAAAACGAGGTTCAGCAGAATTACCTGAAGGTCATGAAAGAAATGGAAGAAGAGGCTGCTGCGAGAGCGGCTAAGAAATCGAAAAAAACTAAAACGGACTATGATAAATTAAAAGATAGGTTAAATGAAAGATATAAAGACTTTGCTTCTAAAAAGAATCAGACAGTTCCACAAACAAGTGATAAACTACTTCCAAATGAATTAAAACATGGTAAATTTGGCGAGTTGCCTAATATTTCTGGTGATAACCTTACGGGACACCATATGCCATCAAATAAATATATGAAGGAAAAATTTGGGCTGGATAGAGATGAAAGTTATGCAATGTTTTTGGAGCAAATTTACCCTGGAGTTGGTGGAAGACATAGAAGAACATATACTTATGGTTTAAATCCAAAAACTAGAACAGAAGATTACAACCTATATATGGATCTGTCTCCAAGGGATACTTTAGCGTTTGATGTAAATGACTTAAGGCGAATCTTGAAAGAGGATGGTCTTTATAATAAACAAACTAAGAAAAAAATAAAAGAGTATATAGATTACTATAGGGATTATAAGGTAGATAATAAAAAAATCTTTGAAAAACCATTAAAAGATTAGTAATACAGGAGGAATAAAAATGTCATTTGAAAACCATATTGAAACTTTGTATAAAATGCGTTTTTTAAATAATGAAGGCGATGATATTGATTTATTTACAAGCTTACTTAATGAACTAGCGTATAATGGTAATAATGAAGTTATTATAGATCTCTGCACTATTTTTGAAGATGATATTGAAGAGCCATCTGCTGCTGACGACATAATTGAAACTATTTTTTATATTGCTAATCGCAATGGTTTAGACGAAGGATTGTACGTACTAGCAAAAGGTATACCAAAAATGATACCACAAGCAAAAGGGTGGGCTAAAACTCTTTTAAAAACTATGATGAATGGAGATAGATTTATTAATCCTTTTATTAATGCGTTAAAGAAAATAGATATCGTCACAAAACAAGATATTACTGAAATGTTAATTGAGATAAAAAAAGGAGGATATGCAAAAAATAGTGAGAATATAGATAAGATCTTAGCGCAGATAATTGAATAAAAAATTAAAATAAATTATTGATGGGTGGGACTATGGAGACTTTGCCAAAAATTATCTTAGGGATTCCGGGACACTGGAAGAGTAGAGATGAATTCAAAGAGGCACTAACTCGAAATGGTAATGGTTATATTTATATGGGAAGCCATATCGGATGTTTAGAAAATCCTGATGAATTCTACGAGGTTGATATAAGTGATTATAACCCGTATATCACAGAAGCGATCGAAGTAGGTGGGCATGGATTATTCAGTAAAGAAGATATAAACCAACTTAAAACACATAATAGCGTAATATATTTAATTGGAGACGGGGGGAGTATTGACAAGGTTCTAAAAATAATGGATGTTGCAAGTGCTCTTCTTAATGCTGGTGGTATTGCAGTAAATGTTGAATCTTCTGGAAGAGCTAGGACGAAAGAAGATTGGTTGGATATAACCAAGAGTAAGGAAATATCAAGAGTGTTTACTGCGTTTATCCAGATGTCACGTACGGAAAATGCCTATTATACTACTGGAATGCATTGTTTTGGTTTTTGTGATGTAATTACTTCGACAGAAGGTATAACAGAAATGGAAGTCGCCAATCTATTTAAGTTATTCTGTTTATACATCTTGGAAGAAAATCCAAAAATTAATGATGGTGAGACTTTTAGTTTAGACTTGAATTCCCCATTTTATTTACTGAAACAGGGAAAATGTACAATGTTTGAGGAGGACGATCCATTTTTTAACCCATATGGAGTATGGCACATGTTGCGTCAGCATAGACCCAAAAATTAAAATGTTAGTTAAAAATTTCTTTTAAATGAAACCCAAATAATTGGACTAGGGACTGCCCCCCGTTTGTAGGACAGGGATCAAAACACCTTACACGTTTAAGCAGCCAGTCGTCGGAATTCAACCGGCGACTGGTTGTTTAGTTTTGTTTGATTCGAATTGAGTTATAGTAAGAGATATATTCTCGAACGGTCTGTTCAACGATTGTCGTCGTACTTGAGTTAGTATAGTTTCATGGATACCTCTTAGTTAAGTCCTTACAATGAAAACAAGAGGAGATGAGTCCGGATGGAACACAAAAAAACGAACAAGAGATACAATGAAGATTTTAAAAGAACAGTGGTAGATCTTTATCACTCTGGTTACTCTGTAAAGGAATTATCTAGCGAATATGGTATTTCAGAAGTCACCATTTACAAATGGATCAAAGAATTTACTCCTCTCGGAGAAGCAGGACAATCTATTGCATTTAAAGAGATCGCTGCTATGCAGAAGGAAATGCTTCGATTGAAACAGGAAAATGAATTCTAAAATGGCCATATTCGCGAAAAAGTAGAAATTGCAGAACTGAATCAATTTATTGCAGCAAACAGAGAAAAGTACTCTGTACAGACTATGTGTGAGGTACTCAATCTTTCCAGAAGTACATACTATCAATTCTAAAAGAAAGAGCACTCTACACGTCATAAAGAGAACCAACTGATTACAAAGAGAATGATTGAAATTTATCAGGATAGCAAGGGACGTTATGGTGCTCCCCAAGATTCACTATCTTTTGAATAGAGAAGGCTTTTCTATTAGCCAGAAAAAAGTGCAACGATTAATGATTAAGGCCGATATTCGATCCATTACGCGTAAGAAATTCCGCCCACAAGGAAGCAAAGACAGAGTTATGGAGAGACCTAATCTACGTCAGCAAGATTTTAAAACAACATCTATTAACGAGAAATGGGTAGCAGATATTACGTTATATTCATACTCTTCGGGATGGTTGGTGTTATTTGGCATCTGTTCTTGATCTACATTCTAAAAAAATAATAGGGTACTCTTTTTCACGTCATATGACAGTGGATGTAGTTTTGCATGCATTAAAAAATGCCAATGATACTCAAAAACCCGCAAGGAATTTGGTACTTCATACTGATTTAGGTGCCCAATATACGAGCAAGGATTTCACGCAATATGTTAAGCAACTTCACATTGTTCACTCATTTAGCAGAAAGGGCTGTCCCTATGACAATGCCTTTATCGAATCGTTCCATGCCATTCTGAAGAAAGAAGAAGTAAACCATGTGACTTACATTGATTATGAATCCGCAAAGCTTGCGCTTTTTACATATATAGAAGGTTGGTATAACCGAACCCGAATACATGGTAGTCTAGGCTACAAAACACCTCAAGAAGTAGAAGACTTGCAAAGAAAAGCATCCTAGTACTTAACTTAGTTGTGTCCAAGATATTGACTCAAATCCATAGATCATTATATATTTATGGTTTATTTACTTGTAGGAGGATTATTCTTGTGAGAGATAATTTGCCGAAGTTTAAGTATCACTCTAACGTATACAAACACGGTATTTTTGAGCAAGTACCTAAACAAAATTGTTCAGTTTGTAACAAAGAAACGACATATATTTATTCTGGTCCATTTTATTCCGTTGATGACGTGAATAATATTTGTCGATGGTGTATTTATGATGGAAGAGCTACTATGGAGTTTAAAGGGGTTTTACAAGGTGCGGTAGAATATAAAGATAAGCTATTGTCTGTTTCTTTTAATGATGAAAAAAACGAGTATATGTATTTTATGGGATATGATGAAGTTGAGCCTATACATGATGACAACTTAGAAGAATTGCTCTTCCGTACGCCTAGTTATATCTCTTGGCAAGAACCGCAATGGCTAAGTCATTGTAATGAATTTTGTTCATTTGTTGGATACCTGGATATAAGTGAACTAAATACGATGAGAAATGATTTACAAGAAGAGATAAGTCTTTTAGAGGAGAATTATGGATTATCTGTTGACCAATTAGGTGAAGATATAGGATTATACTTGTTTCAATGTAAAAAATGTGGAAAATATAGATTACATTCTGATCATACCTAATAATGAGACCCGAATAATGGATATTAACAAAGCTCTTATTCGGGTTTTCTTATGTGCAAATCATACGTATAAAGTGGTTTTATGGAAAAACAAAAAGGTATGCTTTTCATTGTAAAGCAATTACAAATAGCGATTGTCCCAAATTATAATGACTTTAATGAGTTAACCCAAAGACATCTCAAAAAGTGATTGAAATGTCCCTATAAGATGAAGCACCGTTGGGTAAAATTCTTGAAATGAGGTCAATGCCTTTTGAAAAAGAAATTCGATATAAGAAGAATTTTATACAAAATATTCGGAAAAAATTATTCGAAAAGGTACACGGTTCAAATGGAAAAAATGGGTAAAATTAGCTCTGCTTCCATTCAGATTAGGTTGTCGATATAATCGGCAACCTTTTGTAATGTGCAAGACACTTTCATTCCAGGCTGAAACGTTTCTTATATCAAGATATTATCCCCGACAGATCTCTATACTATCGATAACCCCGAGTCGATTAGAACAACTCGTGGCTATTTCACCGAGACGCAAAACGAACTCATCTCCCCTCACCAATTCAATGATATACATATCATTTTCCTAATAAAAAAACAAAAAAACTGTAACCATTTCCCGCTTGGTTCGACTAATAGAGGTTAAAAAAAGGGAGATATTGAGGAGAGATAAGATGAATACCTCCAAAAACAAAACGATGTCAGTACAACACAGATTTCTATCAATTGCTTCAGTCATAACACTACTTTCTGTACCGATCTCACCGGTTTTGGCTATAGATACGAAGACTACTGGGAAAAAAGCCACCTCTACACAAGGGGAGAGCACCCACCAAGCTGATATCAATCGTCAGGTAAAGAATGTGATAGATAAGCTGACGCTAGCCTTTCCCGAAATCAAGGAATATAAAAATCAGAAGATTGATCTTACAAAAAGGTGGAGTAAATTAATCAACGTAGAATTAAGCAAAAATGGTGTGGGTAACACGCCAATCGTCCATATTCAATTAGACAGACAAACCGGAGAATTATTATATTTCGGCTTTTTTGAACGAACAGAATATCCCAAGGGGACAAGTGTTTACACTTCCTTAAAGGGATCAGAAAAACAAATCACCGATGAAACAGCTAAACAACAAGCAGCCCTTTTACTAGAAAAATTGTATGGAGAAAAGGCAAAGAATTCCGTACCTATTTCTATATGGAGAGAAGTCAAAAAAGAAGGGGAAGGCAAGCTAATTTCAGCTAAAACCCTGCCGCCAGTCGTTAATTTCCGAATCAGCCTTCCAAATAAGAAAAATCTAGCAACTTACGTTTCGGTGCATTTCGGTGAAAATGGTAGAATTGAAAGCTTGAATGCTGCAACAAAACCAATTTTATTCGATAAATGGTATGCGGCTGACCTCGAAAATCGGGACATGCCAAATGACGAGCTGACAAAGCCGGCACAGGCTATGTTTGATCGGATGCACGTACTTTACCCGGAATTAAGAGAGTATCATGTAAAAGAAATTAGCCTATCTACATATAATACTTTTTATGATATTTATTTTAAAAGGTCAAAGACTGATAAAAAAGAAGAAGTCAGAATGCAAATAGACGAAGAAACAGGCAAGCTTGTCTATTTGCAGTTTGAAAAACGACCGTCAGGCAAAGGCGCATCCCCAGAGCTGGCCAAACAAAAGGCATTTGATTTCGTAAAGCGTGTCCAAGGAGGCAAAGAAACAAGCTACACAGTAGGAAATATCATCACGCCGGGAAGAAATGGGGTAACGCTAGTCATCCTAGATGGTTCAGCTCCTGAAAAAGAGCATTATGCCTTAGAGGTAGGGGCAGACGGTAAAATATACGGCTTCGATGGCTAATTGTAAAAATGATCAGTTAAATAAACAGCGGTAACCAAACGTTAGGAATAAAGCTAAGTACAGAGCTGCTTAGGTAAGCCTTATGACAAAAGCATTAAACAAAATCAGAGTAGCAGGACACTCAGCAATTGTTGCTCTTGTAGCCTGGGAGACTTATCAACAAAGAGATTTTGAATGGAGGAACTGCATTGTATGGCGAAGATGTAAAACAGCAGGTGCTGTTCATTTATGAGCAGTATTATTTGGATGTCTATCATTTTCTGCTCTATTATACTGGCAATCAAAATGATACAGAGGATTTGACACAGGAGGTTTTTGTCCGTGTAATCCGTGCCTTGGAACGCTATGAGAGCAGGGCAAATATGAAAACGTGGCTATTTGCGATAGCAAAGCACATTGCTATTGACTATCATCGTAAGAAAAGATGGAAAAGTCTGTTTTCCATTGATGTGCTTAAAAAGCATGTGTCTTCAGACGGTTTGCCAGAAAAAGAAGTAGAAAGCTGGGAGGAGGAACAGGAGTTGATCCGAGCGATCCAGAAACTCCCACAGCATTACAGAATGGTTGTCATACTAAGAGGAATTCAAGGATACAGCGTCAGAGAAACCGCCTCTATCATGGATTATTCGGAATCACAGGTGAAAGTGACCTTGCATCGAGCCTTAAAAAAGCTTGAAAAGGAATTAGCAGGACGGATCGGAGGGGAGCTGTACGATGGATTGGCAAAAAGATAAGGAAATGCTTGTTCGCTTAAGAAGATTACATACAAAAAACAAACCAAGTAAAGACTTTGTGGAAACGTTACGTGCCCGGCTAGAGTATCAGGCGAATGTTGCGGTGCACAAGAGAAGCCGATTATTTCGGCCCATTCAATACGGACTGGGATTAGCAAGCGTATTCGCACTTCTATTGTACCTATTTGCACCTTCAATGAATAAAGAGGCTTTGCCACCTATGTCCAGCTACCCTACAAAACAGGAGTTTATTGCGAAGCCCCCTGTTGAGATATCAGAAAAGCAAAAACAACAGCAGGAACAAAAACAACAGCCCGTATCGAAGCAACCGATTTCTCTAAAGGATTCCCCTACCCAGAAACAAACGACTAAAGGAAAAGAACAAAACGATGTGACAACTCCAAGATCAGCAACAAAAGAGAATAGAAAAGAAACGAACAATCCTACCCCGAAGGAAAAGGCATTGACCTATTTGCAAGAGCTCGGTGGCGAGGATGTAAAGGATTATCAAATAAATCCAGTACTGTCTGCTCCAGCACGCGGATACATTTTTATGAACCGGATGGTAAATGGAATCCCCTTTTTGGCAGACAGTTATAAAGTGGAATTAGATGAATCAGGGCAACTAAAACAATCAACCATTACAAAAAACACAGATACGAATCTGAAATTTCCATTGCCACAGCAAGCCATATCTAAAGCGAAAGCAACACAATTATTTATGAAAAACATGAGACTAGTTTACCAAGGAGATGAACAACCGCGTCTTACCTATGAATTTAATTTTTCAGGCTATATAGATGCAATCAGTGGACAAGTAAGAGAAGCGAAGGAAGAAGAGCAAGGTCAACAATCTAGTAAGCCTATTCCGATCGCAGCCCAGAGTAAAAAACTAACTGCTAATAGCCCAGAGGAGGTTGCGAGAATCCTTCAACAGGAATTTGGCATCGCTGTATTTGGACCTTATGCGACAGATGATGCTGTATCTACGGAGAACTACAAACAATATTCCTGGCAAATGGAAGAAGGAAAAATACTTAAGGTTGAGACCCTTGATGGACAAATAATGGGATTTAGGATTAATTCACCGGATATAAAGGATCCGAATGCTTCTACCAATGCGATTCACAAGGAATTAGCTGGAACGGCAACGAGGATCATCGAAAGATATATGGATGCTAATACGAAGGAGCTTCAATTGATAGACGTTAAAAAGGCAGGTTTGACTCAAACCTATCGATTTATAAGGTCGCATCAAGGAATACCCGTGATTAACCAAAGCTATTCGGTAACGCTTGATACCATAACAGAGAAGGTAATTGGACTTCATCTAGGCTACAGCGTGCAAGGCTCTGCTGCACTACCGGACAAATCGAAAGCAATGACACCAGAAGCTGCTGCTGCTATTTACTTGAAAGAACGGCCGCTATCTTTGGTCTATATCATGCTAGAGGATAAGAAGCAACAAAAAGTAACTCCTCACTTGGTGTATCAGATATATTATCATGACACACCTAGGCTATATGTTGACGCGGTGACTGGTGAAGTAATTTAGATAGTAAGGTGATGTTACCTTCTATACCCGTTTTCTTGTAAGTTCGCGTTCTTTCTCCTATAATTAAATACGATAGTTTCTTTTACGAGATAATTGCATTCTTTATGTCAGATGGAGGAAAGCAGTCCTCCCGTTCAAGAGGCGACACCATCCCTAATCCGTCTGTTTGAAGGATTAGGGATTTTTGGTACATATGATCGATTAAAATCAAGTGAAGAGAGGATATTTCCATGAACAAAATGAAACATCGTCTAACAGCATTGCTAACAGTGTGCTTAGCTGTTTCGCTAACTGCGTGTTCCGGTGAAACAACGCCAAAGGAAGGAGTAAAGCCTTCACCAAGTCAAAACCAAGCGACTGATTCTGCAACGGATCATCAGGCGTCGGATGCTTCTTTAAAAACCGTCTATCCGCTTAAGGTAAAAGATGTGACGGGAGAAGAATTCACCTTCGAAAAAGCGCCGGAGCGTATTGTATCAGTATCGCCTGCCGAAACGGAAACCTTATTTGCACTTGGACTTGAGCAACAAATTATGGGTGTTTCTGACTACGATGATTACCCAGCATCAACGAAGGATAAACCGAAAATGGGAAGCATTATGGCACCGAACGTTGAATCTATTTTGGCTGCCAAACCGGATATTGTCTTTACAGGAATTTCAATGAAAGAGGAAACAGTGAAGAAATTCCGAGAGCTTGGCGTAAAAATCTTTAAAGTAGAACCGAAGACGTATGATGACGTGATCGCCAATATTGAGTTGTATGGTAAAATCACCGATCATCAGGCTGAAGCAAAGAAAACCGTGGACGAGCTACAAAAGACTCGTGACGAGATTTTAGCTGTTGGTAAAACGATCAATCAAAAAAAGAAAGTTTATCTTGAATTTTCTCCTGGCTGGACGGTTGGTAGCGGAGAATTTTTGAACCAAATGATCGAGCTTGCTGGCGGAATAAACGTAGCTGGTGACACGAAAGGCTGGGTACAAATTAACGAAGAGACTATTATAAAACAAAATCCTGATGTAATTCTTTACACACAGGGTGTGGTAGACTCAAAAACCAACCAATCCTTAGAGGATATTATTCGCTCTCGTAAAGGCTGGAGTGGGATCGAGGCGATTAAAAACAACACAGTCGTAGGACTTGACCAAAATATCATTAGTCGTCCGGGACCTCGCCTTGCTCAAGGTCTGAAAGAAATGGCGAAAGCAATCTATCCTGATAAAATTAAGTAAGTGGGGCTGACCTCTAGGATGAGTACAAATAGCACTTACGGACAGATGAACGGGAAAAAAAGAATGGCAGCAGGAGCAGTGGGAATAATACTGCTCCTGCTGTCTGTTGTGGCTAGCTTGGCCATTGGTTCGGTTATGCTGCCGATGGATGAGATAACCCGCATTTTACTACACCAAATTCCTGGAATGCATTCCGTTATTCCCGTTACATGGGATGAATCCTCTACACAGATTATGCTAAACGTAAGATTGCCGAGGGTAATCCTGGCTTTGTTAGTCGGAGCTTCGCTTGGAATAGCGGGAGCGGCGTTTCAAGGTGTTTTACGCAATCCTCTAGCAGACCCTTTTACGTTAGGAGTATCCTCGGGTGCTTCAGTTGGGGCGGCGATACTTATCTATTTTGGCCTGCAATATGCTTGGTTAGGGCAATGGACAGTGCCATTGACTGCCTTTGTGACTGGAGTTTGTACATTAGTGATTGTGCTACAGATGGCAAGAGAAAACGGAAAGATTCCTATTGAAACCCTGATTTTATCCGGGGTAGTCATGCAAGCATTTCTAGGCTCAATCGTTTCATTTCTTGTGGCAATGTCCAAGCAGACCATCAATGAAATTTTATTTTGGGTGATGGGAAGTTTAGCTATGCGAGGCTGGTCCTATACGGGAATCCTCTTGCCATACCTAGCTATGGGACTTCTTGTTTTATTTGCATATGCTCGTCCCTTAAATATGCTTGCCTTAGGAGAAAGACAAGCGGGACACCTAGGCTTGCATGTAGAAAGGACGAAGTGGATTGTGCTATTGGCAGCCACTCTCGTAACGGCAGCCGCTGTATCCGTGTCAGGTGTGATCGGTTTTGTCGGATTGGTCGTTCCGCATCTGCTACGGATGATCATAGGAGCTGATTATCGTTTATTGATTCCTATGTCTGCTTTAGGTGGTGCTGTTTATGTGTTGTGGGCAGATACCATCTCCCGCACGTTGCTTGCTCCGACAGAAATACCGCTTGGAGTAGTAACAGCCTTTATTGGTGCACCGTTCTTTGCCATGCTACTGATCCGCAATAAACGGAAACGTAGGGGAGGATGATTGCTGATGACGAACAGAGGACAACAACAGGCAACAGCAGATAAACAACAGCAAAGCCGCGGCTTTTCCCGACACTTCAATAGCCAGCAGACCTTGCAAAAGGATCAGAATGCTCCGGTCATTTCAGTCTGTGATGTCTCACATCGATATGGAAATCAAGCGGTTTTACATCAGGTGAGTATTGAAATTCAAGCGGGTGAGTGGCTAGGTATTATTGGACCGAACGGTAGCGGTAAATCTACCCTGCTATCTTTGATGTCACGAGCGGAGACACCATCTGCTGGACAAATTCTTGTATATGGAAAAGAGATTACGTCATATGGGAGAAAAAAATTGTCCCAGCATATGGCTGTCCTCCAACAGGAAACAATTCCTCCGATTCATTATACGGTTCAAGAAGTCGTAGAAATGGGACGTTTTCCATATCAATCCTGGTGGGGAACAGAAGCAGAGGATAGCGGACCATTTATTGATAGTATCATGGAACGATTGCAATTAAAGAGGTTGGCAAACAAAAGGCTAGATCAATTAAGCGGCGGACAACGACAGAGAGCTGCGTTAGCTAAGCTCATGGCTCAGTCGCCAAGCATCGTTTTGTTAGATGAACCTACTACTTATTTAGATATTCATTATCAAGTGCAATTCATGGATGTAGTGCAGGAATGGCAGCGGGAGTGCGGGGTAACGGTCGTGTCTGTTTTACACGATCTGAATTTAGCTGCTCTTTACTGTGATCGGATTATTGTACTGCATGATGGAAGGATTTCGGCTGAGGGAACACCGACGGAAATGATGACCACGCAGCGACTTTCTGACGTTTTCCAAGTAAACACAGCGATTATCCGGCATCCTCAAACAGAGCGGCCTCAAGTGCTAGTTTGTCCGAAACAGCAAGCAGAAAAGCTGATAAATGAATAGGCACATCATAAGGAAACCCCCAGCAGAGTTGACGGTCTGCTTGGGGGTTTTTGTCTTATTTCTTTTGATATACGCAAACAACCATCTTCACAAAATACTCGCGGAACAAAGATGTTCTTGCTAAATTCGCTACCACATTGCGCAAAGGGATTTCCTTTTCATACACAGCAGGGTAGTGAACGCCTTTTTGAATGTTGCGGAAACGTCTGATCGTCATGCGATTGATATACGAGAAGTACTCGGAACCATCTGGACGTTTGCTGATACGAAAGCCTAAACGATCTTTCCCGTCTGGCAAATCCTGCACGAGCTTACGATACGCATCAATCAGGGTTTGTTCAGAAAAGAAGGAGTGAACCCAAGGGAATCCGATTGCATCTGACAAGTGAGCGCCGTAAGGATGATAATACGGTGGGAAGTTAATGTAGAGATGGCCGCCCTTTTTTAACACACGGAAGCATTCCTCCAGCGTTTTCTCTGGGTTATCTACATGCTCCATCGCATCGTTCATAATAATTGTATCGAACGTCTCGTCTTCAAATAACATTTTGGATGCATCGCCGGTCATGAAGGAAGCGATGTGATCCAGGCCTTTTTCCCGAGCAAAGGCATTACCTTCTTCTGCATAATGAGGGACAATGTCAATTCCGATAATCTTTTCTGGGCCAAATGTAGCGTAGTAGCAGGTTTTACCACCACCGCCACAGCCGATATCTAGCACGGTCTTATTTTTGAACATTTCTTCCTGAGAATGGAATGGCAGGAAGAATTGAATGGTCTGATCACCCTTGCGAAATTGCCATTCGGTATAGCTCATTTTACCGTCATTCGCTAGATTGAACGGATGGACCGGCAAAGGAAACATTTTGTTTAATGCGATAAGTAATGACGAAGAGAGTGACAAGGTATTTTGCCTCCTTACAAACAAACGACAGTTATTTCTTGCTGGCTAACGCTTGTAATACGAGCTCACTACTTTTCATAGCTTCCGCTTTGAGCAAGTCAGCTTTTTCACGGATGATGGCTTGCTCCCGATCTAGATGTTGCATGCGATCGTCAAGTAGTGTAAGCAACTGCTCTGATGTTAAATCCTTGATATGGCCCGCACAGGTCATGCCTGCACGTTCCACAAAACGATCAATTTTAGGATCATAGGAAATCCCGATAAACGGAATGTGAAGCATACAAGCAAGGATCAAAGAGTGAAGCCTCATCCCCACCACGTAATCTGCTTGCTTGAGGATGCACATAATGTCATGAAAAGAGACATGGTCCTTGAGCATTGCCGCACCCTTATGCTGCATCGCCTTCAGAATATCCTCAGAAGGGGCGATATCGCTTGGAAAATGCATGGGTAGAAACAAGACGTTCCAACCGCGTTCCTGATAATAATCCGCGGCATCGGCAATCACCTGTTTGAAACGCTCTTCCGTTTTCCAATCACGAACAGAAAAGATCACAAGCGGTCGGGATGAATCTTCGAACATGGGTGATATCAGCTCGGCCCCTCGTTCATCCGAAATGTCCTCAGGATGAATAGTGAGGGCAGGGTCCGCTGTAACATATAACGGAGCCTTGGTTACCCCACAAGCTTTAAAATCTTCACCTGATTCATGATCGCGTACAGTAATGACATCTACATGATTCACGACTGTTTTAATCATGGAACGGCTAAAGGATTTTAGGATAGGACCGAAGCCTTGCGCATAAAATACGACGGGCTTGCCTAATAATTTGGCAATGGTAACGATCCCGAGATAATAGAGTACACTGCGGGGGCTGGTAACGTCCTGCATGAGTGTACCGCCACCCATTACCAACAGGTCGCTTTGCTTTAATTCTCGCACAATCGTGGAGAGCTTCCAACGATTATGGGCGGATATCCCAAATAGCGATGTTGTCCGCTCAGGCGTATTTGACAACACGGATAGGGAAATATTCGGTTGTTCTCGTCTGAGCGAGGTAATGATTCCATATAACACAACATCGTCCCCGGCATTATTAAAGCCGTAATATCCGGAGATGAGAATTCGCGACATGAGAGAACCTTCTTTCTATTCAAACGTACTGGTAACGTAACTGATAAGTAGTATACAATCATAAGTGCCATTTTTCTAAATTGGGCACATCCTCAAGTATAATCGAGAGGCGATAGGTAAGTAAAGCGAAGGAGACACCAACTACATAATATAGTAGATTCCTGCGGCAACTAACAATACACTAAATACGATAAAGCTGATCATTACATACAGGATGCCTTTGTTTTTTCGTCTTCGATAGAAAAACTCATCAAACATCGTGTAGACCCCTCTCTTAAACACGCTCTAATACCGTTCATATTACCATGTCTACACTAGGATACGCTAGATTTTTGGAAGAAAGGAACTTGTTGCATGACAAAATATTGGATGAAATATACGCTTTCCCTACCAGGAGAATTAGAGGAGATATTTTCCTATACCATTATGGAAACCGAATACACATTAGGATGGATTGAACCTCAAGTAGAGGTCATTACGACTAACAACGGATACGATTATGCAGAACTGACTGAGAAACCGATGACGGCCTATTTGTTTGAGCCATTATCTACTACGGAGCAGGAACAGACAGTTCGACTGCAGAGATATCTTGATCAATGGGAAGGCAGAATTAAAGTCACAGCCACTGAACAAGTAGAGGAGGAGAATGAATCGTGGAAAGATGAGTTTACCTCCGTACAAGTAGGAGATTGGCTAATAGCTCCCTCATGGGAAGATGCACAGGTGCTAGAGCAAGCAGAGCATGTGCTCTACATAGATCCCGGTGCTGCCTTTGGAACGGGCTATCATGGAACAACACAGGATATTTTACGGTTTTTACAGGAGAGCGAATTAACTGGCAAAACCATTTTGGATGTAGGAGCAGGTTCAGGAATTCTCTCTATTTTCAGCTTGTTAAATGGAGCCGCATATCCTGTCTATGCCGCAGATATCAACCCGGAGACTGATTATCAGCTAAAGCAAAATCTGGCTCTCAATCAATTATCTGATCAATCTGTGAAGGTGCTGATAGGTGATGCATCCGTCGACGATCATCTATTATCCTTGGAAAAATATTTTGATTTTATCTTCATTAATATTGGCGGAGAAGAAGTGATACAAATGCTGCCGCTAGTAAGACGTACCTTTAAGCCTACTGGCCGCTTAATCCTATCAGGAATAGTAGAATGGATTTTGCCAAAAGTAGTAGAAGCCTATGAACAAGCAGGATTTTATGTGATGGAACAAAAACAGAGCGAAGAATGGGTGACACTCTTATTGGAATTGTGCGACAATAAAGGAAAATAGTTGCATTCCAAAGGAGGAGTAGCATGGCAGAGCCTATCGTAATTGTCGCAGCAAAACGGACGCCCATTGGTACATTTGGCGGTATGTTTCAGGATGTGTCAGCACGTAAATTAGCTGAACTAACGATTCGTGACATCATGGATACAACAGGGATCGACCCCAAAGAAATTGATGAGGTTATTCTAGGAAATTGTATTCAACGTACAGATGAGCCGAATATTGCGAGAACAGCTCTTCTAGACGCTGGTCTGTCCCAGCAAGTGACAGGATTGACTGTTCAGCGACAATGTTCCTCCGGTATGCAGGCAATTGTTTCAGGTCTGCAACAGATAGCTTTGGGAGATAGCGAAGTTGTAATCGCGGGCGGTGTGGAGAACATGAGTCGTGCTCCTTATATCTTGAAGCAGGCCCGTTTTGGCAAAAGGCTCATGCATGGTGAAATGACAGACGCTTTATGGGAGCTGCTTACAGACCCGCATCACGATATTTTAATGGGGGAAACAGCGGAACGTTTGGCGGATCGCTATAAGATCAGCCGGGAGGAGCAGGATGAAATAGCTTATTTGAGTCATCAGAAAGCGGCGCATGCCACGAAAGAGGGGCTTTTTAAGGACGAAATCATCCCGATTGTTTTGAGCAAAAAAAATAAAACGAACACGCTCACCGCAGATGAGCATATTCGCCCAGACATTACGCTCGATGCCTTAGCTACCTTAAAGCCAACCTTTCGTGAGGAGGGAACGGTTACAGCGGGGAATGCTTCAGGCTTAAATGATGGTGCATCTGCCGTGCTGTTAATGAAAGAGAGTAAAGCTAAAAATCTTGGACTTACCGTACTAGGCCGAATTGTATCTTATGCATGGGCCGGAGTCGAGCCTGACTTAATGGGATATGGACCAGTGCCAGCGACACAAAAAGCCTTGAAGAAAGCAGGGCTTCGTTTACAAGACATACAACTGATTGAGGTTAATGAAGCATTTGCTTCTCAGTATTTGGCGGTCGAAAAGCTATTGGAATTGGATCGAACCATTACGAACGTAAATGGCAGTGGGATATCGCTTGGTCATCCAGTCGGCTCAACAGGCTGTCGCTTAATCGTCACCCTCCTGCATGAAATGAAACGCCGCCAGTTACATAGAGGGTTAGCTACTTTATGTGTAGGTGGCGGACTGGGTATGAGTATGATTGTTGAACGATAAAATGAAGCGAAGGCTGGGAGGGGATAATCCTGAGAGCAGATTAGACTTGGTAGCTATTGCATAAATCGTGCATTTTTTGAACATAGTATAAAGGACCCTGTATAGGGTTCTTTTTTGTATACACTGTGATGAGGTAAGGGGAAGATCAGATGCAAGTCAAGCAAAAGGAAACCGTCAAAAAAGTGATCGTCATTGTCCTTTGCGTCTTATTTTTAGCGTTATTAGCCTATCTAGGTTCTGCTTTTCAACAATACAAGCAGATGACGCAAGATTGGTATGAGCCGCTTCCTCAGGTGAGCGGCTCTTCATTTCCACACAACACCTCCATTTTGCAGACGCCAGGGGTTCCCTTGGATCAGTCCCCCAATCTTACAGCCGAAGAGCTTTATCACAAAGAACAAACCCTTCAGCCCTTTAGCATGATGCTAATCGGTACGGATAGTCGAAAAGGGGAGCGGGCACGCTCTGATACCCTGTTGATAGCTACCATTAATCCCATAACGCAACAAGCACAATTGATCTCAATTCCTCGTGATACCTATATAAAAATTCCGGGTAAAGGCTTTGATAAAGTAAATCACGCTACTGCCTTTGGCGGACCGGCTCTGTTAAAAAAAACCTTGGAAGACTACTTATCAATTAAGATTGACCGTTATGCCACGATTGATTTTGATGGCTTCCGAAAGCTTATTGATGAATTGGGCGGTGTAGAAGTAACTGTCAAAAAACGTATGAAATATACTGACCCTAGTGATGGAACCAATATTGATCTATATCCGGGCAAGCAGGTTTTGAACGGGAAGCAAACGTTAGATTATGCACGCTATCGCAAAAGTGATGTAGGCCATGAAGATAGTGACTACGAACGAATTGCTCGTCAGCAGGAAATTATCCGAGCCTTAGCTAATAAAGGAGGCTCCATGGATGCATTTTTAAGGGCTTTTAAATTAATGGAGATCTTAGGCAAACATATTAAGACAGACCTCACACAAAATGAAATTTCCTCGTTGCTTGTCACCTACTATGATCCTAAACAAAATCACATCACGACAGAAACCATTAGAGGACGTGATGAACGCATCTGGAATCATTCAACACTTGGCTGGTACTATTTGGTTTCTTCCGACGAGAGAGAACGAATCCAGGAAAAAATAAAAAAAGTATTGAGTGCGAAAGCAGAAGAATAAATAGAGATGATGCTCTCTTATTTTTATACAGCTAAAAATAGGAAAACGAGAGATGTGGGGGAGGAAAGGCATAACTATGAGTTGGAGCAGTCAATTCTGTTTCGTTTTGCCTTTCCTGGCTGGAAAGATTAGTAAAAAAATCTGGAAAAGTCTATCTATTTAGAATAAAATAGTCAAATAAGGAGAGATTGTGAATGTGAAGATGGGAAAGATGAGGTATCAAAGGTTGGAGGGAAAGCGATGTTAATTGCCAAGCCTTGGTTATCTTGTTACCCAGCAGAAGTCCCCGCTACAGTGGAATACCCCCGTGTTCCATTGACGTACTTTTTAGAAAAATCAGCACAAGATTATCCACAAAATTATGCTCTTTCTTTTATGGGAAAGCGCATGACCTATCAAGAATTGCTCACCCAATCCTATCGTTTTGCTCATGTATTACGATCGCGAGGCGTACAAAAGGGAGATCGCATTGCCATAATGCTTCCAAATATTCCACAAACCATAATCGCTTTTTATGGAGCGATGTTTGCTGGAGCGGTGGTTGTTATGACCAATCCTTTGTATACAGAACGTGAATTAACGCACCAGCTAAACGATTCTGGTGCAGCTGCCATAATCACCCTCGATCTTTTATACAACCGAGTGCAAAATGTGAGGTCAAATACCAAATTACTTCATGTATTTCTAACCAGCATACGAGATTTTTTACCCCCTATGAAGAAAGCGCTTTACCCGATTGCCCAGAAATTTGATAAAAAAGCGGTGCCAGTGCCAGCCATTCTCTATCAGGATGGGGTAGAGAATTTTGTGCGTGCTCTAAAACAGGCACCAACGGATCCTATCCATATTGAAGCAAATTGGGAGGAAGAATTAGCCCTATTGCAATATACAGGTGGAACAACAGGTCTTGCCAAGGGAGTGATGCTTACCCATCGAAATCTTGTGGCAAACGCTGTTCAATGTAAGGCTGTTCTTTACAAAATGAAGCAAGGACAAGAGAAAATTCTGGGAGTCCTCCCCTTATTCCATGTTTATGGGCTGACTACCGTTATGAATTGCGGCCTTCAGATGGGCGCAGAAATCTTACTTGTTCCCCGTTTCGACGTTAAGCAAATTCTACAATTAATACAGAAGGAGCGGCCTACAATCTTTCCAGGGGCTCCTACGATGTATATCGGTCTGATTAATCATCCAGACATTAAACAATACGATTTGTCCTCTATTGAGGCCTGTGTCAGCGGTTCGGCTCCCTTGCCTTTAGAGGTACAGGAGCGATTTGAAGAAATTACAGGCGGAAAGTTGGTAGAGGGCTACGGTTTAACCGAGACCTCTCCTGTTACCCATTCAAATAACCTGTGGGGAAGACGCATTAATAGCAGTATTGGGCTTCCATGGCCAGACACTGAAGCTTGTATTATCGACCCAGCAACAGACGAAGCAATGCCTCCAAATCAAATTGGTGAACTGGCTGTTCGTGGTCCGCAGGTCATGAAGGGGTACTGGAATCGTCCTGAAGACACGGCTATGGTTCTTAAGGATGGCTGGCTGTTGACGGGAGATATAGCATATATGGATGAAGAAGGGTTTTTCTACATCGTTGATCGAAAAAAAGATATGATTATTGCTGGTGGATTTAATATCTATCCGCGTGAGGTAGAGGAAGTTTTGTTTGAACATTCTGCCATTCAAGAGGCTGCGGTAGTCGGTATACCAGATCCATATCGGGGAGAGACAGTGAAAGCCTTTGTTGTACTAAAAGATTCCTATCAGGTAACGGAGGAGGAATTGAATGCTTTCTGTCGTCAGCGATTAGCTAGTTATAAAGTACCGCGTTCCTATGAGTTCAGGGAAGAATTGCCTAAAACGATGGTAGGCAAGGTACTTCGCCGTCATTTGCAAGAAGAAGAAAAGAAGCGTATTGAATTAGAAAGTACAAGTAAATTGGGGTAAATCAAGAAAATGTGTCTAAAATGCGACAAAATTAGACATCTGAAACGATTTCAGCACTTTTCTATCTAGGAAGAATTGCCTATCTATTCAAATAGAGTTACAATTATAGCAACGGTTTACCCTGACATGGGGTAAGCCGTTTTTTATTTATCCAATGCTTGACAGAGCCGGTTCTGTATTATAAACTTTTCTTGAATGAATATTCATTCATTTCTAACAAAAAATAAGGACATCTAAGAAAGTAAAATGGAGGGTAACATGGCCAAAAAAACGGGGGAAAAGTATCAAGCCATTATAAATGCAGCCGTCACGGTGATTGCCAAGCACGGTTATCATAACGCGCAGGTATCGCGGATCGCGAAAGAAGCCAAGGTAGCGGACGGCACCATTTATCTCTATTTTAAAAACAAGGATGATGTTCTTATCTCGTTGTTTAACGAGAAGATGGGACAGTTTGTAGAGAATTGCCGCGAGTTGACTTCTCAGGCTCAAGATGTTTCTGAGAAGGTGCGTATCCTCATTCAGAGTCATCTCAGCCAATTGGCGCAGGATCATAACTTAGCGATTGTGACACAAATTGAGCTGCGTCAGATTAATCCGGAAGTAAGTCAGGGTATTGGAGAAGTATTAAAATCATACTTTAACCTGATTGATGCAGTCGTTCAGGAAGGAATGGACTGCGGTATCTTCCGTTCAGATATTGATGTACGGATGGCACGCACAATGATTTTTGGTACGTTGGATCAGACGGTAACCTCTTGGATTATGAAAGAATGTAAGTATGATCTCGTCTCTCTTGTGGATCCCATTCACAATCTCTTCCTAAAGGGACTCTGCAAAAACTAGACCCCATTCAACCTAGGAAATCTCCATACAGCATTTTGCAAAAGGTCTTCATTATTTCACATCAATAAAACTTGTAAAAACACTTTTGTATAGGGATTTCCTCTGATACAATGTTGCCTAGGTTCTATTTTGTACAAAGCTGATCGGGCGCTCATTCACTCGTTCGGTGTAAAAGGGGGACAAAGCATGTCGTATCCAAATCTTACGCTTGTAACAGAAGGAACTATCGCTATATTGACGATTAACCATCCGCCAGCGAATGCGTTAAATCAAGCTACACTCACCAGTTTGGCTCAGGCTTTGGATGATTTGGAGCAAGATGATCAGGTAAAAGCCATTGTTATTACTGGCGAAGGGCGCTTTTTTATCGCAGGTGCTGACATTAAAGAATTTACTGCACTGGCTGAACAGAGTCCGCAGCAGGTGGCGGAGCGAGGACAACAATTGTTTCTGCGAATGGAGACCTTTTCTAAGCCGATCATTGCTGCAATAAATGGAGCTTGCCTAGGCGGAGGATTGGAGCTTGCCATGGCTTGCCACATCCGTTATGTAGCAAAGGAAGCAAAATTAGGCTTGCCTGAGCTTAATTTGGGACTAATCCCTGGATACGGTGGTACGCAACGTTTGCCGCGTCTGATTGGACGAGGAAAAGCTACACAACTCATACTGACTTCCGATATGATTGATGGAGAAGAAGCTCTTGCGATTGGTTTGGCAGAAGCTGTTTATCCAGTGGAACAGTTATTGGAAGAAAGTAAAAAGCTAGCTCATAAAATTTCAGAAAAGGGTGCGATTTCTGTCAAATACGCACTGGATGCCATTCACAGCGGTGTTGAGCTGGGATTATCTGCTGGAATGAAACGTGAAGCTGAATTGTTTGGGCAGGTATTTACTACTGAAGATATGAAAGAAGGCGTAACTGCTTTTCTTGAAAAACGTAAACCGCAATTTTCCAATCGATAGGAGGTTTCAACCATGAAAATCTTAGTTGCGATGAAGCAGACCTTTGACACCGAAGAAAAGATCATTATTCAGGACGGACTCATTAGTGATGATGGCGTAGAAACGATTATTAATCCTTATGATGAATATGCCATTGAAGAGGCAATCAAGCTACGAGATGATCTTGGCGGCGAGGTTATTGTAATGACCGTAGGCAAAGATGGTGCCGAAAAAGAGTTGCGCACCGCTCTAGCTATGGGAGCCGATCGAGCAGTGCTAGTAGATGATGAATCATTATTTGGTGATGAATATACAACAGCAAAGGTACTAGCGGCCGTTGCCAAAAAAGAAGGATTCGATCTTATCCTAGGTGGACAAATGGCTGTGGATTCGGGCGCAGGTCAAGGTGGTCCTCGTTTAGCTGAAGAGCTATCTATCAACCATGTTTCAACAGCGGTGAAAATTGACATTGAGGGTACGACGGTCCGCGTAGAACGCGATGTGGAAGGAGACACGGAGGTAGTCGAAACCTCCCTGCCGGTCCTAATCACGGCACAGCAAGGCTTAAATGAACCGCGTTATCCATCATTACCAGGCATTATGAAGGCGAAAAAGAAACCATTGGATCGTCTGTCCGCAGATGATTTGGGGCTTACAGCAGAAGAGGTAGCAAGTAAAACCGAGATCGTGTATCAATATGTACCGGAAAAGAAAGAAGCAGGTCGTATCTTGTCAGGTGATATTCCAAGCCAAGTGGCTGAATTAGTGCAACTACTGCGTAACGAAGCAAAAGTGATCTAAGGGAGGACTTCCAAATGGAAAAAGTACTCGTACTAACTGAAGCACGTGATCATCAATTGCGTAACGTTTCCTTGGAGGCATTGGCTGCCGCCCAGATCATAGCAGAGGGTGGCGAAGTAGTAGCTGCTGCATTTGGCAGCGATGCAGATACATATGCCAATGCGCTGGGTGAATACGGAGCGACTAGCCTTTATGCAGTAAAAAATGCAACATTGGACCAATATGCTCCAGATGCTTATGCACAGGCTTTGGTAAAGGTCATTCAAGAGGTGAATCCAGACGCTATCGTAGCAGGGCATACAGCGATTGGACGTGATATCGCACCACGAGTTGCTGCTCGATTAGGATTGGGTCTGATTTCAGATGTGACTAGTGTGGAAGCAGGTCCAGTTTTTACACGACCTATTTATGCAGGGAAAGCCTTTCAAAAGCGTATCTTCTCCGATGACAAAATATTCGTAACGATCCGCCCGAACAACATTGCGCCAGGCGAAGCAAAGCCAGGACAATCCGCTACAGTGGTCGCGGTAGACGTAGAACTAAAGGATCTACGCAGTGTTATTAAAGAAGTCGTTCGCAAAACATCTGGCAAAGTAGATTTATCTGAAGCAAAAGTTATTATCTCTGGTGGTCGCGGCGTGAAGAGCAAGGAAGGCTTCCAGCCGCTAGAAGAACTAGCTGAGGTTCTAGGCGCAGCAGTTGGTGCTTCCCGTGGAGCTTGCGATGCAGATTATTGCGACTATGCACTGCAAATTGGTCAAACAGGTAAAGTGGTAACACCTGATTTATATATCGCTTGCGGAATTTCTGGGGCTATTCAACACTTGGCAGGAATGTCAAACTCCAAAGTGATTGTGGCTATCAATAAAGACCCAGAAGCTCCTATTTTCCAAGTAGCTGACTTTGGAATCGTGGGTGACTTGTTTGAAGTAGTACCGTTGCTAACCGAGGAATTTAAAAAGGTAGTAGTGGGTTAAAACATAACAAATTTGATTGCTTAGACTACGGTCGCTTGAGATGGGACCGTAGTTTTTTGCTTTTGTTGGGAAATTATTTTAGGAAATGGATATGCCGATCATTTCACATAGTCAAACGCTACAACATATTAAGGAACTAATGGATGTAACCTGGACAGATTGTGTTTTGGATAAACGTATTAAACTCGGAATTGAAATACCGTTTTGTGCAAAGGCAATCAAAAGGAACTGGGAATGAATCGAGATACCACACTGTGTTTACCTGAGCTTGCATTTGAAAGTCGAATGACGATTGATTTAGGTGGGGTCGGCTGTGTGATTGAACATGTGGGTGGGATCATTCATCTGATTCCAGTCTAATCTATATTTCTGAAGAAAAAATCTTATTGTAGGCGATTGCTTGTATCCAAATATCTATGCGAGCAAGTGGAATTACACGATTGAGAAATCACGAAGATTAGTAGAACAGCTTGAAAAATATGATGCGGACATTATTTTTCTATCTCACCAAGAGGCCCCTTTAACGAAAGCCGAGTTTGAAGAAGAACTTCTGCTGCTAAAAAATACAGCTTTTCTCGGCGAAAAGTTCCAGGGCGATCAGGAAAAATCAGGAAAGAGATGGCGGCACACCTCCAAAGAGAGTTTAACTGAGGATGAGGAAGAAACGATTTGCTTTTTTGTTCATGGATTTGAGCAACTGTAACGAATGGATTCAACCATTTTGTAGCAGGATAAGATAGAAATAGGAATTATTTTTTCAAAGTATAATGAAAGTATTTTGAGTCATGGTCAATTTTGGCTATAGATGATATACTTTCAGAAGGCTTTAAGTTATTTTTTAAGAGTAAAGGAGGATTTTATCCTATGGCTATTACAAATGCAACCGATCAATCTTTTGCACAAGATATCGAACAAGGTACAGTATTGGTAGACTTTTGGGCTCCATGGTGTGGACCTTGCAAAATGATCGCTCCTGTGCTTGAGGATATGGATAAAGAAGTAGGCGAAAAGCTTAAAATCGTGAAAGTGAATGTTGACGACAATCCAGAATCTGCTGGTAAATTTGGCGTTATGTCCATCCCAACTTTGATTCTTTTCAAAGACGGTCAACCTGTGGACAAAATGGTTGGATTTAAACCAAAAGATGCTTTGATGGAAACAATCAACAAACATCTGTAAGATTGCTGAAAAGAACAAGTGCCGTCTGAGTCGAAATGTACAGCATGCGTTCTAAAAGCCCGGCTCCTGAAAAGGGGTGCGGGTTTTTTTGTTTCCCATCCCAATCTTTATAAGTAGGAAAAAGAGAACAAGTGTGCTAGGATAAAGGATAGGCGAAAAAACTTTGGATTCGGAAGAAATGGATTGAGTACATACTACTAGGAAGGGAGAACGCGACGTGAGTCAGATCAAAGATAAGCTTGCGATATTGCCGGATAAGCCAGGCTGTTATCTAATGAAAAATGCGAATGGCGACATTATCTATGTGGGAAAAGCTAAGGTATTAAAAAATCGCGTTCGTTCCTATTTTACTGGCAGTCATGATGGCAAAACTCAGTTATTAGTAAATGAAATTGCTGATTTTGAATATATTGTCGTCTCTAGCCCGATTGAGGCGCTTATTTTAGAATGTAATCTGATCAAAAAATATGATCCTAGGTACAATATCTTATTAAAAGATGATAAGACATACCCCTATATTAAAATTACCAATGAGGCGCATCCGCGTTTGGAGATCACGCGTCGCCTTTTAAAGGATAAGGCGAAGTATTTTGGACCGTATCCCAATGCGACCGCTGCCCAAGAAGTGAAGAAGCTGCTGGATCGTTTATACCCGCTGCGTAAATGTAAAAATATGCCGAAGCAGGTATGCTTGTATTACCACATGCATCAATGTATGGCACCCTGTGTGTTCGAGGTGGATAAGGCGGAGAATCTACGCATTGTTGATGAGATTGCTAGATTCCTAGATGGCGGCCATAAGGCGACGAAGGAAATCTTAACAGAGAAAATGATGATGGCTGCCGAGAATTTGGAGTTTGAACGAGCAAAGGAATTTCGTGACCAAATTCATAATATTGAAGCAGTCATGGAGAAGCAAAAGATTACATTGACTGATACAGTTGACCGCGATATTTTTGGTTATCATACCGATAAGGGCTGGATGTGCGTTCAGGTCTTTTATATGCGGGGAGGTAAACTAATCGAGCGTGATACAAGCTCGTTTCCTTTTTACGGAGATGCTGTAGAGGATTTCATGTCGTTTGTAGCGCAGTATTATTTTGACAAACAGCAAGCTCTGCCAAAAGAGATTTTACTGCCTGAGGAAAGTGAGCCGGAGCTGATCTCGGAATGGCTAGGAGTAAAAGTGCTGACTCCAAAACGAGGGAAAAAGCATGAATTAATTGATATGGCAAACGAAAATGCTCGCATTGCCCTAGCTGAGAAATTTGCCCTATTAGCAAAGGATGATGCCCGTACTGTGCAGGCTGTCCATAATTTAGGCAACATTATGGGAATAGGAACCCCTCATCGTATTGAGGCCTTTGACAACTCTAACATACAGGGAACAGAACCTGTCTCGGCCATGGTTGTCTTTACCGATGGGAAACCAGACAAGAAGGAGTACCGAAAATATAAAATAAAAACAGTAGAAGGCCCTGATGATTACGGTTCCATGCGAGAGGTTATTTTACGTAGATATTCTCGCCTGTTAAAAGAAAATCAGCCATTGCCAAATCTAATTGTGATTGATGGAGGCAAAGGTCAAATTAGTGCGGCGATGGATGTGTTAGAAAATGAATTAGGGCTGTTCATCCCAGTCTGTGGACTCGCTAAGGACGAGAAGCATAAAACAGCGATGTTACTCTATGGTGACCCGCCTATGCCTGTAGAGCTTAAGCGGGACAGCCATGAGTTTTATTTGTTGCAACGCGTCCAGGATGAGGTACACCGCTTTGCTATCACGTTTCATCGTCAGGCACGTTCGAAAACAATGCTTTCTTCACAATTAGATGAGATACCAGGTATAGGAGAGAAGCGACGGAAGAAGCTGTTTCAGCATTTCGGCTCATTGAAAAAGATGCGGGAAGCAACAGTGGAAGATTTCCGCCAGCTTGGCATTGGTGATAAATTAGCAAGAGATATTATTACGCACTTAAGAGGATTGAAGGATGAGAAATGAGCTTATTTCTTCATAATTTTGTGTAATTGCTTTTTTACAAGCAGCTCTATGAATCTCCAGGGTAATATTTTTTTACTAAAGAGTAAGCTTTTGATGCTTTTTCCAACCGGATAACGGAAGGACGGATTAGAAGCTTTTACAATACGTAATACGGTGTGGACTACTTCTTCTGGATCGCCAGAGTGCATGGCGTTGTGCTTGGCTTGCTGTTGCAAATACTCTAAAAAGGTATGATAGGGAGACTCAGGTGAGAAAGCTGCTGCTTCTATGCTTTTTTCCCATATATCAGTTCGATATGGCCCAGGCTCTATTAGGACCACCTTGATGCCAAATGGGAGCATTTCTAAGCGTAGGGATTCACTGAAGCCTTCTAGTGCATGTTTGGAGGCGGTATAGGGACCAAGCATAGGGAAGCCAAATTGTCCGCAAATGCTGCTCATATTGATAATGAGACCGCTCCTTTGCTCACGCATGGGCTTTAAAACCGCTTGAGTGGTGGCTACCGCTCCAAAAAAATTGGTTTCAAACTGATTGCGCCAGTCCTCTAGGGGGATTTCTTCAGTAAAACCGCCAGTCGCATAGCCAGCATTGTTAATCAATATGTCTATCTTGCCAAATAGTTGTAGCGTTTGGTCGATGGCCTGCGCAATACTATCTTGTTTCGTAACATCTAAGGGGATAATGTGTAAACGATCCTCAATGCTACGGGCTGAAGCCTCTTGAAGAAGAGGCTCTTTTTTTGTTACATCACGCATTGTGGCGATTACTTGATAGCCAGCTTCTGCAAGAGCTATACTAATTTGTTTTCCAAAGCCGCTTGAGCACCCAGTGATAAGAACAACAGACGAGGTGGATTTTGAGTTCAAATGTACAGAGGAGGGAGCTTTATTGTCCGTGTATGCCTCGGTTTGGTTCTGCAAGGTTTTATTATCTTTCATTAGAAAGCCTCCTTTCATATCCTTTTAAAAAGATACGAAAACTATGCTCATTGTATCACGCTAATATCTTCTTATATCCCTTAACAAAAAGAATTGTAACTGAGAAAGTAACGTGATATAATTCTGAATAATCTCATAAGCAACAACCTCACTTCCCTATACAGGAGTGAGGTAGAGGCGCAAAAACCAAGAGTACCCTCCGGAGATATGGGAATCTATGATGGAGCTGGGGAAGGGGAATTTGCCGAAGTGTGCACGCGATACCCAAGCGGTGCATGCTGGGCTTACGTTGAATAAGCGTAAGACTGTCATTTGCATGTCCTACCCGTCATGCAAATGGAGAGCTATCTCACCGGGCTGCTAGAGCTATTATTACTTGCTTTGGCATTTCCGTGAATCAGGGGAAGGAGGGACCGTGTATGTCCAGTTAGGGCAACGACTAGGTATTTCCTTTGTCGTTGCCTTTTTTGTATCTTCAATTCGTAAAAAGCTTTCATTATAAATGAACCAAGGAAGGCATATGATCCAGACTAGCAGAATATACCAGAGGAGAGATTCAAAATGGAAATTGTGGTGCAAAAATACGGGGGAACATCCGTAGGCTCTGCGGAGCGTATTCAAGAGGTAGCACAGAGAATTATCCGTTATAAGGATGCCGGGTATGCCATGGTGGTTGTGGTATCTGCTATGGGAAAAACAACAGATGTGCTTGTCGATTTAGCAAAGGAATTACATGAGAGCCCACCTGCTCGTGAAATGGATATGCTGCTTGCCACAGGAGAACAGGTTTCCATTGCGTTACTTAGTATGGCTCTACAGAGCAGAGGGTACGAGGCTGTGTCCATGACAGGCTGGCAAGCTGGCATTTTAACGGAAGAGAAGCATGGAAAGGCACGCATTAGTACGATTAACAGTCAACGGATTGAGCAAGAATTACAGCAGGGGAAAATTGTCATCGTAGCAGGTTTTCAAGGAGCTAGCGAAAACGGAGAAATTACAACATTGGGACGGGGCGGGTCTGATACTACAGCGGTAACAATTGCGGCTAGTCTCCAGGCTACCTGCTGTGAAATCTACACTGATGTATCAGGGGTATTTACAGCCGATCCGCGCATTGTTTCTCGTGCACAAAAGTTAAGCTCCATTTCATATGATGAGATGCTAGAATTAGCAACTCTAGGAGCTGGTGTATTGCATCCGCGTTCTGTGGAAAGTGCAAAAAAACATCGAGTTCGACTTGTGGTTCGTTCCAGTTTTACAGAAGAAGAGGGAACATTGGTTGAGGAGGAGACAAACATGGAGTTAGGCAAAGTAATCAGCGGAATAGCTCATGACAAAGATGTAGCTTCTATAACGGTTATCGGAATGCCTGTAAAAGTAGGCATGTTATCTTTATTATTTAAAGCATTGGCGGACGCTTCTATTAATGTAGACATCATTATTCAAAGCACCTATCATGACAAAGCAAATAATGTTTCCTTTACGATCTCCGCTGATGATTTACATAGAACGCTGGAGACCTTGGCGGCTCATCAGGAGGAGTTAGGCTTTGAGCATGTGGAATATGAATCTGGCCTTGCAAAAGTTTCAATTGTAGGAGCTGGTATGATAACCAATCCGGGGGTGGCAGCCGATATGTTTAGTCATTTATCCAGCCAGGATATTCTCATTCGGATGGTATCTACCTCTGATATTAAGGTATCTTGTGTTATCCCAGCAGAAAAAGTTGCGCAAGCTGTAGCTACACTGCATACGGCGTTTGGATTGGATGTTTCTGCGGATGCTGTCGTATACGCTTAATTTGTTTTAGATAAAACAGCATGTAGAGTGCTTCAAATGGACAGGGATAGGATTGGATTAATCAAGGAGCCTGGTGGAGAGACTTCCACCGGGCTTTATGTGTTTTTTCTGAATTCTATTGACAAATAGTACACTTTTTCAAATAATGGAGGGAAAAACTTTTGGAGAGGGAATTGCCAAATGATCCGAAAACTAACAGAAGCAGATTATGAAGCATTTATGGAATTGGTATCAAAAGAGAGAAGCTTGAACTTATTTCTTATTGGTGATGTCGAAAATTTTGGCTTCTCTACCCCTTTTCAAGAGTTATGGGGAGAATGGTCAGCGAGTGACCAGACAAAACTCTCTGCGGTGCTCCTGCGGTATTATCACTCATACGTATTTTATGCTTTGGATAGGTTTGATATGGAAGGGTTCAGTGAAATTATCCTTGCTGACAAGAAGCTGGAGGTTTTATCAGGAAAACAAGATTCTTTGCAGGCCTTTGCAAGCCATCTGCCGAAGCATGAGATCAAAACTACCTATTTTGCAGAATTAGAAGATGACTCTCGATTATCTCAGGATGACATCAAGGGATTTGAGGTAAAAAAAGCCACCGTTCATGATGTAAAAAAAATCGTCAGCCTACGTGATCAGATTCAAGAGTTTGGCAGATCTGCTGATGCAGAAGAAGCATTGAAACACACACTGGAAAGCGGTACGGGGAGAACCTATTATGTCGAGGTGAACACAGAAACGGTAGCCTGTGCTTCGACAACAGCCGAGTGTTCGATGGCTGCCATGATTGTTGGTGTTTGTACTCATCCCATTTATCGCAAGCGGGGGTATGCTAGTGCTTGCATGGCAGCGCTGTGCAGGGATGTTTTAGCGGAAGGGCGAAGCTTGTGCTTATTTTATGATAATCAAGCGGCTGGAGCTATTTATAAACGTTTGGGCTTTCAGGACATTGGAATGTGGACGATGTATCAAATAAAAAGAGAAGAATCCTTTTCATTGAAATAGATTGACAATTCTTACTCGAAAGAAGTATGATAAACATAATTATATAGAAATCTCTTATCAAGAGTGGTGGAGGGACTGGCCCGAAGAAACCCGGCAACCCCGCAAGAAGCGGAGAGGTGCTAAATCCAGCAGGCACACATGAAGTAGTCTGGCAGATAAGAGCGGGTCTAGTCGATACGATCAAACCCCTCTTCTCCGGAAGAGGGGTTTTTTAGCACATAGGTACCTGCACTTTAGGGCATCAAGTGGAAATAGGAGGAATTGCATTGAGAAAAGCAACGATTCACAACCTAGAGTTGGAATGTGGCGAGGTGCTCCGTCAAGTGGAAATCGGTTATACAACAAGCGGTACGTACAACTCTGAGCAATCGAATGCAATTTTGGTTTGCCACGCATTAACTGGAGACAGTCAAGTGGTAGGTGATGGTGAAAAGCCAGGCTGGTGGGATGGGCTGATTGGGCCAGGAAAAGCAATTGATACCAATTATTATTACGTGATTTGCACAAACGTCTTAGGTGGCTGTTACGGAACAACAGGTCCTGCAAGTATGAATGCGGAAACTAAAGAGCCATATGCAACTCATTTTCCTGTTGTGACGATCCGAGACATGGTACGCGCCCAATACAAGCTCATTGAGCAACTGGGGATTTCTCATCTTTATGCGGTCATTGGCGGTTCGATGGGTGGTATGCAGGTTTATGAGTGGGCGGTTGAATATCCCCAAATGATGGATGTAGTGATCCCAGTGGCTACCTGCGCTCAGTTATCAGCTATGGCCATTGCTTACAATGATGTGGCAAGGCAAGCGATTTGTAATGATCCAGATTGGAATAATGGACATTATTATCCTCAGTTAGGTCCTATTCGCGGGTTGGCAACAGCGCGTATGGTTGGCATGATTACATACCGGACAGCCGAATTATTTGAAGAACGATTTGGCAGGGCCCATCAAGGAACCGTGCATGCCGACTTAGTGGATACCACATTTGAAGTGGAAAGCTATTTACGTTATCAAGGCGATAAGCTCGTGCAGCGCTTTGATGCAAATAGCTATCTGTATCTCCTAAAAGCAATGGATACACACGATATTGGTAGGGGAAGGGATGGGATTGAAAACGCATTGTCGCGTATCAAAGCCAAGGTAGTCTGTATAGCTATTTCCAACGATTTGTTGTATCCAATTCCTCATCAGCTTTGGCTATCCTCTACGTTAAAACAACAGGGGAAGGATGTTGATTTTTTTGCAATTGACTCCGTATTTGGACATGATGGTTTTTTAGTTGAAATGGATAAAATGGCTCAGCTAGTAGGGCCTTATTTTCCTGTAACAGTAAAAGAGCAACAAACATCATTGATTGGATAACCAGCTTATCAGATGATGAAGAGAAAGCAGACAGGTAGGAAACCATGACAATGACAACTAGTAATGATGTAAACGTATATAAGAGCTCTGCACGTAAAAACAGGTTGTTACCCTGAGATAACAACCTGAATGTGTGCAGTTGGTTCTTTTTTTTTGTCCTTTCCCAGAAGAGTGAGTGTGGCATTTGACTCACGCTCTAACCACTTGCCAATAGATCCGGCAATAAAGCCTGTCTCAAACTGTAGGGTGCGTTCTAGTCGATTTGTAGTCTGCATGGTAAGATGAGGATGTGTCAGGAGATATTCAATTTGTCCAGCTGTACTCAAGGTTAATTCCAGCTTTCCTAAGCCGAGCTGGATGAAGGCTAATATCAGATCTTCTGCCGCATCTATATGATAGGTCTCACCTATCTCTTTCCCCATCCAATAAAGAATAGGAGCTTCGCAATCTCCCAGTAATTCCTGAGTGACTACATTTCGAAAAAAGAGATGACCGGCAAAAGGCATGTTCATTTGTTGCATGCGCTGACGATCATATACTGAAAACTCAGGTAAAAGCTGTTGTAGGATATCAGTAGCTTGTCTCACTCTTGCTCGTCCTCCTTTTGTGTATGATTTCTATTCTATGAAAGAAAAAAACAATTATGCTAAGACTAGGGAAATGATAGGAGTAAATGAGGGATGAGTCAGATATATCTGATAGATACGTGGTCATAATAAGAATAAATGACAAGAAAAGCTAGGAATGATATAGATTACAATTAATCTAAGAATGTATTAAGTCTATTCAATTGCTTGACGCTACTAAGAGGTAGGAGTACAATTGGTTTTGGTCACATAATTTCCAATCTTTATTCTTTATTTAGACACAACTCGTTTGCGCCCGCGGTTTTTTATGCGTTGGATTGACAGACTTTTGAAACCATTTCGCAAACTGGAAACATTTTGTGTTTCCCTATTGAGGGGTTGGTTTTTCGTGAATAGAGGATGTTCTTCCAAAGTGGAAGCGGAGCGGAACATGTGTCTTGCTTGAACCTGCATGGTGATGGCATAGGTATTGTAAGATAACATTTTCCACACATCAATGAAGGGGGGACCCAAGGCATGGCAAGTAAGAAAAACTTCGCTTTGCACAAGCTTCACACTCTACTCGGGTTGTTTCCGATCGGGTTGTTTTTACTGTTCCATTTAACGGCGAACTTTCAAGCAACCAAAGGGCCGGAAGCATTTAACGAAGCGGTTGGCCTAATTGAAAAGGCACCGTTCTTATTGTTTTTGGAATTTGCATTCATTTATCTCCCACTGTTGTTCCACGCCATTTACGGTCTATATCTTGCATTTCAAGCAAAACCGAACAATGGCAACTACTCGTTTTTCCGCAATCAAATGTATCTCTGGCAGCGTATTACAGGTGTTTTCACGCTGATTTTCGTAGCGTGGCATGTATGGCAAACACGTATTGCCAAAGCACTTGGTACTGTCGAAATTAACTATGACCTCATGCATGATATTTTCACTAACCCAGTAATGATAGCGTTTTACGCTGTAGGTGTTCTATCCGCTGTGTTCCACCTTTGCAATGGTGTATGGTCGTTCTTAGTGCATTGGGGCATTACAGTAGGGCCGCGTTCACAACGTATGGCAACTTATTTCACCATGATCCTGTTCGTAGCATTATCCTACGTAGGCTTGCGTGCCGTATTCGCATTCGTGTAAGAGAAGGGGGAATAAAACATGGCGAAGGGTAAATTAATTATTGTCGGCGGTGGCCTAGCTGGACTAATGGCGACAATTAAAGCAGCAGAAAAAGGGGTAGCCGTAGAACTTTTTTCCCTAGTTCCGGTTAAGCGCTCTCACTCAGTCTGTGCGCAGGGCGGTATTAATGGAGCTGTTAATACCAAAGGGGAAGGCGACTCTACTTGGGAACACTTTGATGACACGATTTATGGCGGTGACTTCCTAGCGAACCAACCACCAGTAAAAGCAATGTGTGATGCTGCACCTGGTATCATTTATATGCTAGACCGTATGGGAGTTATGTTCAATCGTACTCCGGAAGGATTGCTAGACTTCCGTCGCTTTGGGGGAACGAAGCATCACCGTACTGCATTTGCTGGAGCAACCACAGGACAGCAATTACTGTATGCACTAGATGAGCAAGTACGCCGTTATGAGACGGAAGGACTTGTGAAAAAATATGAGTACTGGGATTTTCTCGGCGCAGTTCTTGATGATGCGGGTGTCTGTCGTGGGATAACTGCACAGAGCATGCGTTCAGGTGAAATTAAAGCCTTCCATGCGGATGCAGTTATCATGGCGACTGGTGGCCCTGGTATTATCTTTGGTAAATCTACCAACTCTATTATTAACACAGGTACAGCGGCATCTGCGTTGTATCAACAGGGTGTTATTTACGCAAACGGAGAATTTATCCAAATTCACCCAACTGCTATTCCTGGCGATGATAAACTACGCCTCATGTCTGAATCAGCTCGTGGAGAAGGCGGCCGCATTTGGACGTATAAAGATGGGAAACCATGGTACTTCTTAGAGGAGAAATATCCCGCATACGGAAACCTTGTGCCACGCGACATTGCGACTCGCGAAATTTTCCATGTCTGTGTAGATATGAAATTGGGTATCAACGGTGAAAACATGGTGTATTTGGACCTGTCTCATAAAGATCCAAAGGAATTGGATGTAAAACTAGGCGGTATCATTGAAATTTATGAAAAATTTGTTGGGGAAGATCCACGAAAAGTACCAATGCGCATATTCCCAGCAGTTCACTATTCCATGGGCGGTATGTGGGTAGATTACAACCAAATGACAAATATCCCGGGCCTTTTTGCTGCAGGTGAGTGCGATTATTCTCAACATGGCGGTAATCGTCTGGGTGCGAACTCGCTGTTGTCTGCTATTTATGGCGGTATGGTTGCTGGTCCGAATGCAATCAATTACATCAACTCGTTGGATAAGCTCTCAGATGATCTTCCAAGTAGCTTATTTGACAGCTATTCCAAGCAAGAACAAGAGAAGTACGACAACATCTTAAAAATGGACGGTACAGAAAATGCGTACGTAATCCATAAAGAGTTGGGCGAGTGGATGACTGATAACGTAACAGTGGTTCGCTACAATGATCGATTGCAAAAAACAGATGATAAGATTTTGGAGCTCATGGAGCGCTACAAAAACATCAACATTCAAGATACACAGCAATGGAGCAACTCTGGAGCACAGTTTACACGTCATTTGTGGAACATGCTTGTTCTAGCTCGTGCCATTACAATTAGTGCCCTAAAACGTGATGAAAGTCGCGGCGCACACTACAAGCCTGATTTCCCTGAGCGTGATGACGATCGCTTCATGAAAACAACAATGGCGAAGTATAATCCAGAAACAACAGCGCCAGAAATCTATTATGAGGATGTAGACGTTTCCTTAATCAAACCACGTAAGCGTGACTATACCAGTGATAAAAAAGGAGGGAAATGATCATGGCTGATCGTTTAATCCATCTGATCGTTACCCGACAAGACACACCTGATTCCACGCCTTATAAAGAAGAGTTTAAAATTCCATATCGTCCAAATATGAACGTAATTTCAGCGTTAATGGAAATTCAACGCAACCCGGTTAACTCTCAAGGGCAGAAGACTAAACCTGTCATTTGGGAATCTAACTGTTTAGAAGAGGTGTGCGGTGCTTGCTCGATGGTCATTAACGGAAAACCACGCCAAGCCTGTTCCGCTCTAATTGATAAGTTAGAACAACCAGTGCGTATCGAGCCGATGAAAACGTTCTCTGTACAACGCGATTTAACTGTAGATCGCAGCCGTATGTTCGATGCTTTAAAACGGGTGAAAGCATGGATTCCGATCGATGGTACCCATGATTTAGGACCAGGACCACGAATGGCGGAAGCAGATCGCCAATGGGCATACGAACTATCTAAATGTATGACCTGCGGTGTGTGTTTAGAAGCATGTCCGAACGTAAATGATAAATCTCCGTTTATTGGTGCATTTGCCATTTCACAGGTGCGTCTGTTTAATGAGCATCCGACAGGAAAAATGAACAAGCATGAGCGTTTAGATTCCCTGATGGAGGAGGGTGGAATTAGCTACTGCGGTAACTCGCAAAACTGCGTACAGTCTTGCCCGAAAGGCATCCCGCTTACTACTTCCATTGCTCATATGAACAAAGAGACAACGAAGCATGCTATTAAATCCTTCTTCTTCTCGTAAGAAGATGCCTTCTTACCTTTTTATACGACATGAATTCAGAAAAAGCCTTCTCAATAGTGAGAGGGCTTTTTTTTATTTTGAAAAAATTGGTAGTATGCTTTCCTTCCCTTGTAATGGTACGGGTGTATACCCATAAGCTTCCTTTGGCAAACTGATGAAGATACTACATGAAGAATTTTCACCAGGAGGGGGCTGCGTATGAAGAAACAAATGATCAAAGTGCTTGTTACCGGTGCAGTTGTACCGTTGCTATATTATCCGGTCAGTTACGTTGGAGCAGATACCGTTTTACATAACCACAAGACGATTGATAACACGCAGCAAATCATTTCACGTGAACAAATTCAAAAGGATATTCGGGAGGCGACTAGTGCTTCTTTTCCAAAAAAAGCAGGCGGTCATTCCCCGGGCAATCTTTTTAACATGCTTCAGAATCAAGCAAACGAATGGAATGCCTTGAAGCATGTGATGAAAGGAGAGTCTGTGGCTAAAGCTGGAAAATCTACTTTGTCGATGATCGAGGCAGATAGAGCCTGGCAGGAGTTGGGTGTAAAAGGGGAAGGGATGCTGATTTCCATTGTGGATACAGGCATTAATCATAAACACCCTGATTTTCCAGCACCTCACGATAAACAAGCAGCACAAAAAAAGTCTGGAACATCGCAAAAGGTTATTACCGGATATAATTGGGCTGATCGCAATCAAATAACTCAAGATGTAGGGGAATCTCAGCATGGTGTGCATGTAGCGGGAATAGTAGCTGGAAATGGCAAAGTAAAAGGGGTTGCACCCGAAGCTCAATTGCTTAGCGAAAAAGTTTTTAGCAATTATCAGGGTAGCATTTCTGGGCTTAGTGAATCCATTTTATTTGCAATGACCGATTCTATTGCTAAAAAAGCAGATGTGATTAATCTTAGTCTGGGGTCTTCCGCTGGATATGTAGATGAGACGAATACCGAACAGTATGCGGTCAAAAATGCTGTCGACAGTGGTGTTATCGTAGTCGCAGCAGCTGGGAACGATGCTTATTTTGGTAGTGATAAAGTAAAGCGAGTCAATCCCGATTACGCCATGATCGGGTCACCTGGACTGGCTCCAGATGCTTTTAGCATTGCATCGGTTAATGCAACTACGTTTGCTGGCAATAGTTTTGCACTTGAGGGTGTCGATCAGTTGCCGCGAGTGGTCTATTTGACGGGAGTTCCAATCAGTGGAAGCCCGTTGCAACCTGAGCAGTATTTATCCCAGTCACATGAAATGGCGTATGTTGGGAAAGGGAAGAAAGAGGATTACAATGTTAGTGTTAAAAATAAAGTCGTTTTAATTGAACGCGGGGATATCACCTTTGATGAAAAGCTGCGTCTAGCTAAGGAAGCGGGTGCGGCTGGTGCTCTTATTTATAACAATCAAGCAGGTCCCTTTTTGATGAGTGGAAATGAGAGTAAAAATATACCAAGCGCATCTATTTTAAAATCAATGGGCGAAGCAATGGCAGAGAAATTGAAAAAGGGAAAAAAGGTAAAAATTACTTTCGATGGCCAGTTTGCACAAAATGAATTGCCATATCCAGAAGGGGGAACCATGTCCTCCTTTTCCTCATGGGGACCAACGCCGGATTTACAATTTAAACCGGAGATAGCTGCACCTGGTGGTGGAATCTTATCCACCGTTTCGCAAGACGGATATGGAGTGAAAAGTGGTACATCAATGGCAACTCCGCACGTTGCAGGAGCAATGGCCTTACTCAAGCAGTATTATCAAAAACAAGGATATTCCTTAGAAGGACGAGAGCTGGTTGAAACTCTAAAAGCAGTAGCCATGAACACAGCTCAGCCTGTACTTGATCCACGTACGTCTAAGACAAAGAATGAAAAGCTCCCGCCCCTTCCTTATTCGCCTCGTGTGCAAGGGGCAGGCATCATGCAGGTGGTAAAAGCTGCAAAATCTCCCGTTGTTATTACTAATAAAGAGGGAAAAGCAGGTGTATCCTTAGGGCAAATCGGTGAGAAACGAACGTTTAGCCTCATCATTTCTAACAAATTCGGCAAAGAGCCACTCACGTACACACTCAGTGATGAATTCGGTGTGTTAACTGATCAGATAGAGAATGGATACTTTAGCATGAGAGAGACCCGATTGCCTGGGGCGAAGATTCAATTCCAAACCCCAAGCGTCACAGTAGCTCCCGGTCAAAAACAAGAAGTTCAGGTAACCGTAACTGTGCCAAAGACTGCTCCTAAACAAAGATTTGTGGAAGGATATTTACTATTTACCCCCAAACAAGCTCAGGTACCTGCTTTGCGGGTTCCCTATTATGGTTTTTATGGAGAATGGAATGAACCAAGAATCATGGACGCTCCTATGTGGAGCGCTGAGAGTCAGGAAAAGCTAACCAGTGTCAAAACAACATGGTATCACGATAAAGAAAGTGACAAATGGCGTTTCCGGGACGCACTGGGTGTAAATGGTGTAGATGAGAATGGCCATGTATTAATCAACCCAGACCATATTGCTTTTTCACCCAATGGAGATGGTCATTATGATAAGGCAGCGCCATCTATTACGTTCTTACGTAATGCGCGAGAGCTTTCTATTAATGTTACAGATTCAACAGGTCAAGTTGTTCGATCTCTCGTCAAAGATGGGAAGGTAAATAAATTTGACCAGTCAAGAAAAGGCGATTCCTTTTTCTTCACGGAGAAAGAAGAGTGGGCTTGGGACGGAATGATTTATTCCTCAGATAAAGGGGCCTATGTACCAGCGCCTGATGGGTCATATCGATTTGTCATCCGTGCGAAAAATGATGGAAGCAACGCCAAGTGGCAGACGCTTACCCTACCTGTACGCGTGGATCGTCAAGCGCCGCACATCACAGCGCAGCTAAATAAAAATAAACTTCAGTGGCAGACAAAAGATAAGGATATTCAAGGGTATCTGCTGTATGTAGATGGGAAAAAAACAGGTGGACCTTATGCCCCGACGATTACACAAGCAGTAGTTAGTCAGCCACACAAAAAAATGACGCTGGTTGCCTATGATTACGCGGGTAACATCTCCTATACTCATATCAATGGACAAAGTGATTTTACACCGCCGGGCATCGAGTTTCCTGATCAGATTTTTCACCAAATCATGGTTAGCAATCAAAATCATGTTGCTATTCGTGGCAAGGTGACAGGCGAAGACATGATGGATCGGGTTAAGCTTACGATCAAAGAGCAATCGGTAAAAGTGGAACCAGACGGTCGATTCCAGACTGTACTAGACTTGCCAGAAGGAATACAATATGTACCTTATAAAGTGACAGATGCATTTGGAAACACCCGTGAATTTACACAACGGATTATCGTGGATAAAACGCCGCCTATTTTGCAATTTGTAAACGATGGTAACGAGGATATTGTGTTTGACGCGACCAGTAAAAAGATCGTGGTCCCTCTGCGCTGGATGTATCGTGATATGAATTACAAAGGAAGATTGAAGGTTAATGGTGAAATAATTGCAAGCTGGGAAGAGGATCAGATTGAGAAGCCTGTTCATAAATACTTTTCACATCAAATTGCTCTTAAGCATGGTGAAAATAAGGTTTTAGTTGAGGCGATGGACGAAGCGAAGAACCTGACAACACAATCTGTTATATGCTATGCAGATGCAACGACAGGATCAGTGGTTGTTATGCAGGACCAAAAACGTATTACGTACAAGGCACTTCCTGCTAAGCCGCTTTCTGTAGGTTTTGCAAAGCCAAGCTATGACGATACAGCAGGTTCTACACTCCATGTGAGAGGACGGGTCATTAAACAATCTGATACAGAGCTGTCCTTTTACTATGGCGATCAGCGTTTGTACGGTGATGTAAGCGATCAGGGAGATTTTCTGTTAGAAATTCCACGGGTAAAAGAAGGCAGAGAAACGATCACCGTAGTGGCACACGATCTATTAGGGCGAGAAACAAAGGCTCAGGCTATAGTGACAGGCAGTAAATTACAATCAAAGCGGCTAAAGCCTAATCGGCAAGAATAAGTGAATGTTTTTATACCTATAAAAAAGAGTGGCCATCAAAGGAATGGTCGCTCTTTCTTTCATCATGAAGAGGTGAGGCTTGTGTTTTATCATGGCATTCATGACAAATATGTTATTGAGCATTACCCAATCCTATCGCCGCGACGAACGGCTCCCTATAAGCATGGCAAGGATTTAGCCGACAGAATGCATTTAATTGAGCAGTTTGGTCTTGAACCAATTCATTTATTAGAAGAGAGCAGGGAGTATTCTCAAGACATTTGCTTACAAGAGTGTCGCCGCTTCGGAAATATGGTGTTTTCCTTCCAATCTTTACCTACTCCCGTATGGCAATTAAGCAAGCATGAAATTGGGGTTCCCATTCTTGATTTGCGAAAAACAGTAGCTATTTATGCTACACAGGAGCACGAGTTAATCAAAAATTTATTTCCATCCATCCCCTATGTAATCATGTAATTCTAAGTAAAAGCTTGTTTTTACTAGGAATTATCGTTTGTCAAGAGCCTTTGAAAATGAGAGCAAAAAAGCTATTGATAATGATTATCATTCGTATTATAATGTGGTACGAACTTATTTCTATTTCTAACAATTAAGGGGAGTACTTCATGAAAAAGTCTATTTTTACACTATCAACAATATTTGTAGTGGGTGCATCACTTCTTGGATGCACGCAGCAATCTCAACCAACACAAGCAGATAACAAGGTTGCCCAAACAGATGCTGCACAAAAGGTAGAAGAGAAAAAAGATGCGAAAGATACCTTAAAAGGTGTAGCTGAAGCATATCGAACCTATTCTATTGATCAGATCGATCAATTTGTGGTTTCTACTGAAAAATTCGTAACTGCAGTAAAAACAGGCGATATGGAAACAGCGAAGAAATTATATGCTCCATCACGCATGTACTACGAGCGCATTGAGCCAATTGCAGAATCCCTAGGAGATTTGGACCCTAAAATTGACGCTCGTGACGGTGATGTACCAAAAGAAGAATGGGGCGGCTTCCATAAGATAGAGCAAGGTCTATGGGTAAACAAAACAACAAAAGGCTCTGAAAAAGTGGCTGATCAGTTGCTAAATGATGTAAAGCTATTGCGTGCTAAGGTAGAAACAGTAGAAGTGACACCAGAGCTTCTGGTAACAGGTGCGGTTGATTTGTTAAATGAGGTATCATCCTCTAAGGTAACAGGAGAAGAAGAGCGTTACTCTCACACTGACTTGTATGACTTCGCTGCCAACGTAGAAGGAGCGCAAAAAATATATGAGCTGTTGCAACCAGCCTTGGTAGCAAAGGATCAGAAGTTATCAGATGAAATCAAAAAACGTTTTGATGATGTATTTGGATTATTGGCACCTTTCAAAAAAGGGGAAGATTACGCTTCTTATACTGAATTAAAACCAGATCAGGTCAAAAAACTTAGCCAAGCCATTGATGCACTTGCCGAGCCACTGTCTAAAATTGGTGTTGTGCTGGAGGGATAGGCATCTATGAAAGAAGAACGTGAGAAAAAACATCACGAGCAACAACAGAACACAACTTCTGATCAAAACGAAACAAAGGTTTCGCGCCGAGATATGCTTAAAATGGTTGGGGTTGGAGGACTTGGACTTTTAGTCGGAGCTAGTGGAATGGGCGGTGTCATTGCTGCAGCTAACCACTTACAGGGTAAATCAGACAAGACAAAGGATAAATCAGGTCGTATGAAAGCTGATACTGTTCCTTTTTACGGAGAATATCAAGCAGGCATTACTACAGAAACGCAAAACTTTGTCTATGTAGCAGCTTTTGACTTAACGACAACCAAACGCTCTGATGTCATAGCGCTTTTTAAAGATTGGACCAAAGCTACAGAAAATATGACACAGGGCCTGCCAGTGGAGGATACGAAAACAAGTCAGTATCTCCCGCCGGTGGATACGGGGGAAGCAGAAGGACTGTCTGCTTCCCAGCTTACCATTACATTTGGTGTTAGCGCTCAGTTTTTTGTCAAGGACGGCATTGATCGTTTTGGGATTAAATCGAAACGTCCGCAAGCTTTAATCGAGCTGCCACACTTTGCACAGGATGCTCTTCAGCCCGAATGGACAGGAGGAGATATTGTTGTACAGGTATGTGCAGATGACCAGCAGGTAGCGTTTCATGCATTGCGCAATCTGATTAGACGAGCGAGAGGAGTCGCGACGATGCGTTGGAATCAAGCCGGTTTCCAACGTACCAAGCAGGCTGATCTAAAGGGTGAAACGGTGCGTAACCTGTTTGGTTTTAAGGATGGCACAGGTAATCCTAATGTGAACGATCCGGCACAGCTTAATCAACATGTCTGGGTACAGCCTAGTGATGGGCCAGATTGGATGGCAGGCGGTTCCTATATGGTTTATCGCCGCATTCAGATGCGTCTTGAAGTTTGGGATCGTACGAATTTGAGTGATCAAGAACTGACATTTGGCCGACATCGAGATAGTGGTGCTCCCCTAGGAGGAACAGACGAGTTCGAACCGCTACAGCCCGAGAAATTGCCGGATGTTTCCCATGCCCGAATTGCGCATGGAGATGGTTCCATCAAAATTTTACGCAGATCCTATTCTTATGCAGATGGTATGGATGCGAAAACGGGAACTCTTAACGCCGGCCTCTTGTTTATATGCTACCAGCGAGACCCGATTAAGCAATTTATTCCGATGCAGCATCGTTTGGCGAAGAATGATAAGTTAAACGAGTATATTGTTCATCGCGGAAGCGGGTTGTTTGCTTGCTTCCCAGGGGTAAAAAAGGGGAGCTATATAGGTGAGGGCTTGTTCCAGTAGTAACATAGATCTATAAGGAGTAGGAGTTGTGAGCCCTATGTGGTTTTTAAAGAGTAAACAGCGTATGATAGCCATGTTTATGATGGCTACTTTTTTGATGGCTGTAAGTATGCCAGCTTGGGCTACAGAAGCGACAGATCGCCTTTTTGTCACGATGTCTGATGCCTTCTTGAAGACAAAAGAGCAGGATTGGCCTCATGTAGAAGCGACGATCACCACGTTTGCAGGGGAATGGACGAAAGAGAGAACCGATATTCCTCAAGCCAAAGAGGTTGACAATGCAATAGCGCACGTACAGGCAGAGTTACAGAAAGAAACAAAGGATGATAAGGCCATTTATGCTGGTCTGCAACAACTGTCCAAAGCCCTGAGAACTTACGAAGAAACGATAGCTCCTCCCAAACAGGAGAATCAACAGAAGCTAAAGGATGTTCTTGCCCAACTGGAAAAATGGCAAAAGGATGTCAACCAGCAAAGCCAACCAGAGATGCTTAAGGCTTATCAAGCCTTGGATAGAAATTGGACGAGAGCAGAATTAATTGTCCGCAATAAAAGTATCGTGGCATACGGTGATATTGAGAAACAAATGGCTTTTGTACGCATTGCGTTAAATGCCGAACCGCTGGATTTGAAAAAGGTAGCTGAAAAAATGGACGGACTCCACCAATCTATCCAGGCATTTTTAGATGGAAAAACAAGTGGAGACGCCCCAGCAGAAGGGACTTACTCTGTTCAAAGCTTGTTGGATTTGCTTTCGACCACAATCTCTGCTATAGGAGCCAATGATAATGCTACGGCTATTGATACCCTTAATCAATTTTTAACGATTTGGCCACTGGTCGAAGGTGAAATTATGACGAGGGCACCTAGCTTGTATGCAAAAGTGGAGAATGAAATTCCATTAGCTATTAGTGAACTTAGCTCTAAGGTTCCCAAGACTTCACAGGCTACTGATCGCTTGACTCAGCTACAGATTGATCTTGCTCCCTATGTGTCGAGCGGCTCTTATCATATGTGGGATGCAGCGGTGATTTTATTACGCGAAGGATTTGAGGCTTTAATAATCGTAGCAGCCTTACTTTCCTTTCTGAAAAAAACCAACCACGCCCATCAACAGAAATGGATTTGGGCAGGTGTGATTGTCGGAATTATATGTAGTGGTTTGCTGGCTGTTGGTATCCAGCTATTCTTTTCTCAAGCGACAGCAGGTGCAAGCCGTGAATACTTAGAAGGCGTTTTCGGAATTGCGGCTGTTATCATGATGGTGCTGGTAGGGAATTGGTTGCACAATAAGTCCAACATTCATAATTGGAATGTTTATCTTAAAGGTCAGGTAGAATCGGCAGTTGCTAAGGGCGGGCTATGGGCCATGGCAACCGTTAGCTTTCTAGCAATCTTCCGTGAAGGTGCGGAAACCGTTATTTTCTATATTGGTTTAGCTCCATCCATTACGATGAAGGAATTGCTAGCAGGGATTGCCCTTGCGTTAGCTATCTTGTTGGTTGTCGGATTTGTGCTGATTCGTTACAGTGTAAAACTGCCGATTCGCTTCTTCTTTACGACAGCCACAGTTGTTATTTATGCGCTAGCCTTCAAAATTGTCGGAGTCAGTGTGCATGCATTGCAAATCACTAAATCCTTACCTGTTCATCCGATAAGCCAACTACCATTGTGGGAAGGAATTGGATTATTCCCAACCATGGAAACTGTGCTGTCACAGGCTGTTTTATTGATAGTTGTATTTGGGGTGTTTGCTTGGACTCACAAACGAGCTAAAAAACCCGTGATTCCTGCATAAGAGTAATAGGATAAAAAAGAGTCCGATCAAATTGATGATCGGGCTTTTTTCTCTCTTTTCATTTTCCATTGACCTCTGCTGAAAAGAAAGGTACGATCAAAAAAAAATCAGGAGCGATTGTAATAAGCATTTGGTTTATCCTAAGGGAGGATCGTCAGCATGAAAATAGCCAAGGTTATTAACAACAATGTGATCAGTGTATACAACGATCAAAATAAAGAACTGGTGATAATGGGCAGAGGAATTGCCTTTCAGAAGCGACCAGGCGATAAGGTTGAAGAAGACAAGATCGAGAAAATTTTCAAACTAGAAAATAAGGATATCTCCGAGAAGTTTAAAACACTGCTTTATGAAATTCCGATGGAGTATATGGAAATCTCTGAGGATATCATTAACTATGCCAAAATGAGCTTGGGCAAAAAGCTAAATGAAAGCATTTACGTCTCCCTTACGGATCATATTTATTTTGCCATTCAGCGTAACAAGGACGGATTAGATATTAAAAATGCTTTGCTTTGGGAGATCAAAAGGTTGTATCAAGATGAGTTTTCTGTAGGACAAAAGGCAATCAAACAGATCAATCAAAAATTAGGAATTACACTACCAGAAGATGAGGCCGGTTTTATTGCTTTACACATTGTAAATGCCGAATTAAACGAAGAAATGCCAACGATTGTTACAATTACGAAGGTAATGCAAGAGATTTTAAACATCGTTAAATATCATTTCAATATTGAAGTGGACGAGGAATCCTTGCATTATTACCGGTTTATTACTCATTTAAAATTTTTCGCTCAACGCTTGTGCAAAGAAACCCACATGGAGAGCATCGACGATTTCTTATACGAGATGGTCAAAAGCAAATATAAGGAAGCTTATGAGTGTACGAAGAAAATCAAGCGATACATTCAAAAGGAATATAAGCATGAGCTAACAAATGAAGAAGTGCTTTATCTAACGATCCACATCCATAGAGTGGTAAATAAAAAGTAAAAATGAAAGCGTTGACATTATCAAAAGGGCATGATATTTTATAAGTAACTTAATAAGACAAGTTCTTATTGATTAGGATTGTTACTGGTTAAGCAGGCAAAACCTAAATGGTTGTCTATTTATATGGACAGCGATTTAGGTTTTTTTTAATTTCATACTACTAGGATTGTTACTGGTAAGCAGGCAAAACCTAAATGTTTATTCATGTACAGACATGGTTGTCGATACGTGGGTAGATGTTTGGGTTTTTTTTATGAGATGATGCGAAACTTTTGATCAATTGGGCCCATTTGAACAAGTGCATTGCTTTTATCTCAGTCATGTTAGAAAAAGGATGTGTTTTCTATGGATCAAGAAAAAGTAGCAAAGGAAATAGTAGCGCTTGTTGGAGGAAAAGAAAATATTGCACACGTTACCCATTGTATGACCAGATTACGCTTTAACTTGCATGATGATCAGCTTGCTGATAAAGAGAGGCTGGAGAAGACAAAGGGTGTCATGGGTACCATGAAGAGTGGAGGTCAGTTTCAGGTCATCATTGGAAACGATGTGGCGCAGGTTTATAAAGAGATAATGAAGAGCACTGATATAGCTGCAAACATACAAGGAAAAGAGAAGGGTCTGCAAAAGAAGCAAAATCCGATAAGTGCGATTTTTGATGTCATTGCAGGGGTGTTTACGCCGATTCTACCAGCGATAGCTGGGGCAGGGATGATTAAAGGTCTCTTGTCTTTAGCGGCAACGTTTGGCTGGATGTCGCCCGAGGATAGTACCTATCAGATACTAAATGGGATCGGAGACGGTGCTTTCTACTTCCTACCGCTTATCTTGGCTTTTAGTGCGGCCAATAAATTTGGAAATAATCCTTTTGTTGCTGTTGCAGTTGCAGCCGCCGTTCTCCATCCGCAATTGACGGCCCTGTTAGGTACAGGGCAAAGTACGAGCTTTATGGGGATACCGGTAACAGCCGTTACCTATGCTTCGTCGGTTATTCCAATCGTCATTACGATCTGGCTGGCATCTTATGTGGAAAAATTCATAGATAACCTAATTCATAAATCAATGAAGTTGATTTTAGTACCCATGCTTACCTTGCTCATGGTAGTACCACTTATGCTTATTGCCATTGGACCAATTGGAACTATTATTGGAAATGGACTTGCCTCAGGCATTATCGCGTTGTTTGATCATGCAGGATTGTTTGCGGGAGTGCTGCTTGGCGGAACAATGTCTCTTATTATCATTACCGGCATGCACTATGCGCTGATACCAATTATGATTGGTTCCGTAGCTCAGCTTGGCTACGATTACATTCTTCCGATTATGTTCGTAGCTAACTTAGCTCAAGCAGGCGCAGCCTTTGGAGTATTCTTAAAATCACGGAACAAGGAATTTAAATCAATTGCTATGTCTACAAGTATAACAGCAACGATGGGTATTACGGAGCCAGCGATGTATGGGGTCAATATGAGATTGAAGAAACCGTTCATCGCGGCGTTAATCGGTGGAGCAGTCAGTGGAGCCTTTATCAGCTTATTTAAAACAAAAGCTTATATTGTAGGCGGAAATGCAGGATTGCCTGGTTTGCCGATCCTCGTTGGGGAGACGTTCTGGTATGCGATTATTGGTCTTATCATTGCTTTTATTGTTGGAGCAGTTATGACATATATTCTAGGCTTTATTGATATTCCAACCAATGAAGCTCAGGAAGAAACAGAAGAATTCATAGGATTAGAAAAAGAAGTAACAACAGAAAATACGCTTGTTCAAAATGAACAGATTTGCAGCCCGATAGCTGGTGTTGTTCATCCTCTACAAGCAGTCAGTGATCCTACCTTTTCTCGAGAGATTATGGGAAAAGGACTAGCGATTGAACCCGCAGAGGGACGTGTTGTTTCGCCAGTGAATGGAACTGTCGTCTCAATTTTTAATACGAAGCATGCTATAGGGTTAATCAGTGATGCAGGAGCAGAGGTATTGATTCATATTGGAATCGATACCGTTAAATTGGGGGGCAAACACTTTACCGCTCATGTAGAGACAGGTCAGCAGGTCAAGGTAGGGGAGCTGCTCATTGAATTCGATCTACAGGAGATTAGACAGGCAGGCTTTGAAACGATAACACCTGTGATCATCACGAATACAGATCAATACCCAGAGATCGAACCTTCGAGCCTGGCTGAAGTAAAAGAAAAAGAGCTTTTGCTTACCCTGCGAGTCTAAGGAATATGAATTGTGGATCCATCACCTATGTTTATATCGAAATTTTGCATAGATGCAATTCTACTTATAAGGAGGAAACAAGTTATGACGCAAATCGTGAAGAAATTTCCAGAAGGCTTTCTATGGGGAGGAGCGGTCGCAGCTAATCAGCTAGAGGGCGCTTATCAAGAGGGTGGCAAAGGTCTTTCAACAGCAGATGTGTCACCAAGAGGCATTATGTACCCGCATGATGAATCAATGGAAGGCTACTACCCTTATCATGAAGCGATTGATTTTTATCATCGCTATAAAGAAGATATTGCCTTGTTTGCAGAAATGGGCTTTACATGCTTCCGCACTTCGATTGCTTGGACAAGAATTTTTCCGAATGGTGACGAGCTTGAGCCAAACGAAGAAGGCTTGAAATTCTATGATCAATTGTTTGATGAAATTAGAAAATACGGTATTGAGCCGGTAGTAACGATCTCACATTATGAGATGCCGCTTTATCTGGTGAAACAGTATGGCGGATGGAGAAATCGGAAGTTAGTTGAATTCTATGAGCGTTTTGCCAAAACACTCTTTAAACGCTACAAGGATAAAGTGAAATACTGGATGACGTTCAATGAGATTAACGTTGTGCTGCATGCACCATTTACGGGTGGTGGACTTGTATTTACAGAAGGTGAGAACGAGAAGAACGCGATGTATCAGGCGGCTCATCATCAGTTCGTGGCAAGCGCTTTGGCTGTAAAAGCATGCCATGAAATCATTCCTGATGCTCAGATTGGTTGCATGCTGGCTTATTTGCCAACCTACCCACTAACAAGTCATCCAGAAGATGTATGGAAAGCATTTACTACAGATCGGGAGACCTTATTCTTTACCGATATTCAAGTGAGAGGCTACTATCCATCCTATACGAAGCGCTATTTTGCTGAAAATGATATTCAAATCGTCATAGAGGAAGGCGACGAAGAGCTATTGCGCACGTACAAAGTAGACTATCTAGGCTTTAGCTACTATGTAAGTAGAACGGCAACAGTAACCCCTGAAAAAGCTGGAGAGACAAATGGAAATCTCATCATGGGTGGAGTAAAAAACCCGTATTTGAAAGCAACGGATTGGGGATGGGAAATCGACCCGAAAGGTCTGCGCATTGCCCTTAATATCTTGTACGATCGTTATCAGGTGCCACTGTTTATTGTGGAAAATGGATTAGGAGCAGTTGATGTTGTAGAAGACGGGGACGTCATTGTGGATGATTACCGCATTGCATACTTAAAGGATCACATTGCGGAAATGAAAGAAGCGATTGCAGATGGTGTTGACCTGATTGGTTACACAACATGGGGACCAATTGATTTAGTTAGTGCCTCCACTGCGGAGATGAAGAAGCGTTACGGATTCATTTATGTAGATAAGGATAATGAAGGAGGAGGAACTCTGCGAAGATTGAAAAAGAAAAGCTTCTACTGGTATAAAAATGTCATTGCTAGTAATGGAGAAGTATTAGATTAAAATGATAGAGGCGCTAGGTTTTTTATAACCTTTTGCGCCTTTTTTATTTTTGACAGTAACGATTTATAAAACAACAGGTGTCCGTCTACTTACCATCTCACCGTTAAGTAAGGATTTTTCAAGAATCTGGTTTCCAATCCTGGTCTTGTCGATTGGCCCCATGCTGTATTTAGTGAAGCTAGTCGATTTGAAATACAAGCAGGTGGGAGGAGAAGATTAGATACGAACTGCCGTTGCTAAGGGACTCGGCGGATTCCATGTTCAATTGCCCCACATGTATAAAAATATAAAGCCGTTTTTTATTGCCGATCTTAAGAAAGCAATCTCGATTTCCGTAACTAATTTGTTTATTGTGGAATACCTACTAAATGTATCTGGAATCACAAGATTTATTTTTAAGCACCTACCAATTTAATATAGTTGTGATTGGATTGTGTATGTTAATACTGATTGCAGGTCTGGTCTATGCGATTATTCGTTTGCTCCTATATCTGTTCGAGCGAGGGTTTATCTATGAATACGCAAAGAGGAAGAATTTCATTGTGGTTAGGCTTCATTATCGTATCTGTTTTATTCATCGTTGCCATTTTTGGACCGATGGTTGCTCCCTAGCAGTGGATTTTCTTTGCTTCACTAACCGCTTTTATGCTTGCAGTTCTAGGTTTTACTCAATTGGAAATGCCATGAAGAAGCGATATGAAGAGGCTTATAATCGAACACCTTATGTCTAAAGAATGAAAAAATCCCCCCTTCTCTTCAAGTATTTGAAGAAAAGGGAGGCAGTTCACCTGAGCGGTCAAATTTTTAATTCGCCAAGCCTTACCAATTCTACTACGGCTTGTGACCGCCCTTTCACGCCCAATTTCTGCATGACGTTACTAATGTGATTTCTGACTGTTTTTTCGCTAATGAAGAGCTGTCCTGCTATCTCTTTTGTGGTCTTGTCTTGGACCAGGAGTTCAAACACTTCTCTTTCGCGATTAGTTAATAACGGTTTACTTTGGTCGCTACTCTTCAAAACGTGCCACCCCTCCTTGTGGGCTCTACAGGAACAAGGTTGAGGGATACAGTCACCTTATCCTATGTCAGGGGGAGTGTGTTGGTGCCGAAGTAGCAGGCTTTTTAGGCTTTTGCCTTACATACTATTCATAGGATAAGTGGGGGGTACCTCGACCCACTCAATTTCTGGTTTTTTCCCATATCTTGTAAAAGATTTAGCTTGTTTCAACTGATTTTTCGCTTTTGTTAGATGCAAAGTTATAGAACGTACGATTGAAAAAACAATTATAATGAAGCAAATGACGCTTCAAAGAAGTACTTTGCAAAATAGTAGTAATATGTTATGGTATTATTTGAATTTGTAACATTGAAAACGAAATAAGCATGTACTAAACGGGGGCCGGGCAAATGCGGCTGAGATTGTAACAGAATGCGTTACTGACCGTAGAACCTGAACTGGGTAATGCCAGCGGAGGGAGAGGTAGCTGACTTCAAGTGCGAAAGCTGTAGCTCTATCGTCGAGATAGGGGTGTATCGCCGCGTTGACAACCATCCGTCTAGGGTGGTTTTTTTGTGTGTAAAACATGAAAAATACTCTTCTTAATCAACTGGGTGATACAATTTGCTCTAATTTGTATTTATAGTCTATATAAACTTGAGTTGGACCCTTTCTATTTCTGCTGCTTACATACATACTGCATCAGAATGAGGAGGAATCGAAATGTCACGAACACGACTGGTTATCATGATGGAAATAGCAATCATGGCAGCAATAGCTGTTATTTTAAGTAAGGTAAAGCTGTTTGCCATGCCTCAAGGGGGGAGCGTATCCCTGGTAATGGTACCGATAGCTCTCTTGGCGTTTCGCCGCGGTTGGGTAGCAGGCTTAATCACAGGCGGGCTAGTAGGCATGGTTAAATTCTTTTTTGGTGGCGAGATGGTCCATCCGATTCAAATGGTGTTAGATTATCCTCTATCCTATGCCGTGCTAGGCTTTGGTGCATTCCTGTACGCTAGTAAGACGCAAAGCAAAGCAACAAAAATTGCCTCCATCTGGGGAGGATTGCTAGTTGGAATTGCGCTATGCTTGGGCATTCGCACGACTTCAGGAGCTGTTTGGTTTGGGAGCTATGCCCCGGAAGGAACACCTGCAACCCTTTATTCCTTCAGCTATAATGCAACTTATTTGATACCTGAGTATGTGATTACGGCTTTGGTAGTTACATTACTAGCAAATGGGGCACCTCAATTGTTTCAGCAGAATCCGGGCGCTTATCGACGTGCATAATAAAGTAGTTTAAAAAAGCTAAGAGAAGGGAGCTGCTTCCTCTCTTAGCTTTTTTACTATTAGTGAAAATAAGAGTGGTTTATTACAAAAAATATTTGTAAGAACGTGAAAAAGCACGGTTTTTTGTTATGGAAAAAGTTACATAATTGTGAAATTAAGAAAAAACTATCGAAATTTTGCTCTTTCATTCCCAGTTGCTTACTAGAAGTAAAAACATTACGTTATACTGAGGATTGAAGGCTAGGAGGGATCGTGGATGAAAGAGGAGTTCTGGAAGGCGATAGTAGAATGCGATCCAAATTATGATCAACTATTCTTTTATGGCCTTAGCACGACGGGTATCTTTTGCAAGCCGTCATGCAAATCAAGGACACCCAAAAGAGAGCATGTGAAGATTTATTATGCGGCGTCCGATGCCATTGCTGCAGGTTTTCGTCCTTGCAAGCGTTGTAGACCATCTGAACCGACCTGGAAATCAGCGGAAGAAGATGCGGCGACCCGTTTGCTAGAGATGATTCACGATTGCTATAACCAACCCGTAACTCTGCGTGAAATGGCGTCACGTCTCTATGTGAGTCCTTTTTATTTGCAGCGTTGTTTTTCTCGTTGTATGAAGATAACGCCAGGGAAATATTTAACGCGCATCCGAATAGATGAAGCGAAGAAGCAGCTACTAGAAACAGATCGAAATGTTTCAATGATTGCAAGCAGAGTAGGTTTTCGTAATAGTGCCTATTTTGCCGCTGTTTTTCAGAAAGAAACAGGTTGTACACCTACTCAATACCGCTTACAGCAGAAGAAACAGGGAAAAACAGGGACGACACGCTAAGTGCATCTGCTGTAAAACGGGAGAACATACATATAAAAAAGAATGGAAGAACAGTTGAAGCGTTTCTGTAGCTGGCAGAAACGCCTTTTTGTACGAGGAAAAGACAGATAAAAAGCACCTTCTGTCATGTTGCGAAATTCGCAAACTAAGAGGTGCTTTTTGTCGTGTCTGCATTTTTACCTTCTCTCACCCATGATGCGCTCTAAAAAATAATCGACTGTTACAGCTAATAAGCCAACAAATAAAGGAGTTAATGGTGTTAACAAGACATCAGGAATCCATGTGGTGTGCACGAGATAAAAAATGAAGGTCGTTGCTAAAATTTCAGGTATCAATTTCCAATTTCTTGAGATATGTAGTCTTTGCATTATGTATAAAAGGACTGGTTCAAGAATTAGTTCGTACAGCATTAACATGAAAAAGGAGACGACTGCAAAGGAAACGAGTGTCCAGAAATCAGATTTGTCGACAAACATAGGAAATAGAGTGCCGACTGTCCAGAGAATCGTAACCAATAAGAACACGACGATGGCGCTTGAGAATAAAACCAGCAAAGTTGCAATAGCGATAGCTAGACCATTAATCCAGAATCCACCTTGCTGTCGATCTCCACTCGTCACAGCGCGTCGAAATAAAAAAAGTCCCGCTGTCGCACACAAGCCCACCAGTATGGCAAAAGTCATGTGGTTTGTCATATGTATCATCACCTACTATAAAAATAATACGTAGCAGGTGAGGAAAATGTTACAACAAAGCGGGGAAAAATGTAACCTTTTTGTAACCTTTCGAAATATACCAAAGCTTTACTCAACCCAGGTTGTTTTTTGCGTGAAAGGCTTTCGAGCAGTTCGAGGTGTGGCTTCATCAGTTGGATAGCCAATAAATAAGGAACCAATCACTTTTTCTTGATCAGATAGGGACAAGAAGGCTTTGAGACGTTCATCTCTAGCTAAACCTACACCACGCGTACGCCACACAAAACCTAGACCTAGCTCAGAAGCCATCAGCCACATCGAATGAATAGCGCAGCTTACAGCATAATCATTATCAAGCGAAGAAGCTTCGTCGCCTTCTATGATTTGTGATGTAGCGACTATAATGAGAGGGGTAGCCAGAACATTCTTCATGGACTCTTCTACTAAATGAGGTTTGGTAGGAAAGCGTTCAAGCAAGAAATCCTGAGCTAGCTGGTTAAACCGTTCCTTAGCAGCACCTTGAATGACATAGAAGTGCCAAGGCTCTCGCAAGCGATCATTAGGTGCTAATATAGCTGCTTCCAGTAGCTTTTCAATCTTTTCTTTTTCTACAGGGCGACCATCGCAGGCGCGTATAGCTTGACGTTGTTGTAAGGTGTGTAAGAGGGACATGTTTTAACAACCTTTCTATAATATGTTAATTATGATACTGTATATTCAAATATATTTTCCTCTATGCATAAAAAAAGAAGATTTCTAATAGTATGTCAGTATACGATCTTCTTTGACCACTTGTCCAGTCCCGTGTGGGCTAGACAGAAAAGTATGGACAATAAAATGCAAATTGGATTATGATAGAAGTAATCACATAAGCTTGGGAATAAAGGAATTGTTACATGAGAAACGATTCACAAGGGGAAGTTGGTGAAAATCCAACACGGTCCCGCCACTGTAATTGGAGAGCCCGTTTTTGTCACTGGATATTACAAATTTTCAGAAGACGAAAAGGAGCAGGATATTCCAAGAGTCAGGCTACCCTCTTTATTCTAACAACACCGTCAGACCTACGGCAGATGGGGAGGTGTTATGAGAGCAGTTTTGCTGCAGAAGGGGATACTCCTTTTCAAAAAATAACAAGCTCATCATAACAGCACTTCTCACGTAAGTCAGACGGGGAAGCGCTGTTTTTTTTATTGTATAAAAATGTAAGGTCGATTGCAAATAAGGATAGGGGGCTTGGAGTAGATGGAGAAAGGAAAAATTCTACTAATTGGCTTTGGACCAGGACATCATGATCACATTACGCATCGGGCAAAAGAGGCTATCCTGGAATGCGAAGTGATAATTGGCTACAACACTTATGTAGATTTAATTCGAGAGCTTATTTCAGACAAAAGTGTCGTGCGTACTGGGATGACAGAAGAGGTTAGCCGCGCTCAAGAAGCGGTAAGATTGGCTGAGTTAGGTCAAGTTGTTGGCGTTATTTCTAGTGGGGATGCTGGGGTATACGGCATGGCCGGACTAGTTTATGAAGTCCTAGTAGAAAAAGGCTGGACGGAATCTGCTGGGGTGAAGGTAGAGGTTGTACCTGGTATTTCATCCATTCAGTCTTGCGCGTCTTTATTGGGTGCTCCAATCATGCATGACGCTTGCACAATCAGCTTGAGTGACCATCTTACACCGTGGGCAACGATTGCTAAGCGTGTAGAAGCAGCCGCTTCTGCTGATTTTGTCATTGCGCTGTATAACCCGCGCAGTGGTCGCCGTACACGACAAATTGTAGAAACACAGCAAATATTATTAAAATATCGTTCTCCAAAAACGCCTGTAGGAATCGTAAAGAGCGCCTATAGAGATCGAGAGCATGTTGTAATTACAACACTTGCAGACATGCTGCAGCATGAAATTGGAATGCTGACAACAGTAATCATCGGGAACTCGACTACCTTTGTTTACGACCAAAAAATTATTACTCCGCGCGGATATCAACGTAAATATACGTTAAATCGCATGGATCAACCGTTAAAACCTCATGAACGCTTGCAGGAGAAGGCAGAGCCTTGGGCGCTTCACAGCCAGCCTCAGAGTGGAAATCCGGTATCTGAGTCATCTTCTGTGCAAGAAGTGGCTGTAGCGACTTCACCGAAGGCTACAATACAAGAAGCTCAGGTTTCTGATTCCGCACCATCAGCGGCAATGGAAGCCCTTTCAAATCCCAGGCGATTCTCAGGGGAAGTAGAACAGAATTCTTTTCAGGCAGAGGCAGAGAGCTTTCAAGCTCCTAAACAAGCGGTAAAGGCCTTTCAATTAGCGATGGAAGCGCTTGCGTGCGTTGATGAAAAGACAGCATTAGAGTTAAATCAGGGTATCACTCCACCACCTCGCCCGTTTAGCGGAGTTGTTGATATTTTAGAGCTAGGAGTTTCGCCTGGTGTAGCTCGTAAGAATTTTACCTCTGAGCAAATGCGTCTACTGGCCGATTTGACCAAGGATGGCGGAGAAATGATGTACAGCATTGAGCATCAAATTATTCTTCGCTTACCGCAGGTAGATCCAGAGCAGGTCACGCAACAATTAAGAGCAGTCGGCTTTCAATTGTTTCCGATCGGGGCTAGTGCGCAGGTGAAAGCTTGTGATTTTTGTGATTTAGAAAAGGATGAATCGATCCCTGTAGCTGAGGAATTAGGCAGACGATTAGATGGTCTAGCTGTGCCAAAGGATTTAAAAATTGGCTTTAACGGCTGCGGAATGGCTTGCTACGGTGCAGTTATGGAAGACATTGGTCTTGTATACCGACGTGGCGCATATGATGTGTTTTTAGGTGGCAAGCGCATCGGACGTAACGCTCATCCTGGACAACGTATAGCTGAGGGAGTTCCAGAAGATCAGATCATTGGACTTGTAGAACGGATTGTGGATGAGTACAAGGCAAAGGGTCATATCGAGGAACGATTCCATAAATTCTTTAAACGTACAGGGCAGGTACTTGAATACCGCTATCAGGAATTCGTAGCTCCATTGCAGATCGAAGAACCGTGTGGAGATTAAGGGGGGGGAATTTTTTGAACGGAATACTTTTTATCGGTCATGGTAGCAGAGATGCCGAGGGAAATGAGCATCTTCTACAGTTTACACAGCGAGTTACGGAATTGTTACAGGAACAAACAGACGTGACACTGTATGAGACTTGTTTCTTGGAGTTAACCAGACCAACCATTATGCAGGGCGTGCAAAAAATAGTAGAACGTGGCGCTACCACTGTAGCAATGGTACCTTTAATGCTGTTTCAAGCAGCCCATGCTAAACTGCACATCCCTCATGAAATAGACGAAGCTAAGGCGAAATATCCCCATGTAGATTTTCGCTATGGGCGTCCCATAGGTGTTCACGAGGATATGGTGCAAATTTTGCGGGATCGTCTACAACATACAACTACCTATACACCGCTAGAACCGGCTAACAAGGATAGTGCCATTCTTTTAGTAGGTCGTGGTAGCAGTGATTCAGATGCAAACAGCGATCTTTGTAAAATAGCCCGCTTGTTATGGGAGAGTACAGGGGTAGGTAACGTTGAAGTGGCGTACATGGGCGTTACCTATCCGACAGTGGAAGAAGGATTAGTCCGTTGTGTAAGACAGGGAGCTAAGCAGATTTATGTCCTTCCTTATTTGCTATTTACGGGTATCCTGTTAAAACGTTTAGAAGAAAACTTACAACAGTTTCATCAGGACTTCCCTGATATACATGCCTCGATGAGCGAGGCATTAGGGTTCCATGAACTGCTAGAACAAATTGTAGTAGATCGTTCTATAGAAGCATTACAGGGACGGGCATTAGCCAACTGCGATCTTTGTCAATTTAGAAAACTTGCTGTATTCGATCATCACCACCACGACCATGATCACCATCATGACCATGATCACCATCATGACCATGATCACCACCACGACCATGATCACCACCATGACCATGGCCACCACCATGATCATAATCATCACCATGCAAACGGACACAGCCATACCCCTGTAACCCAAGAGGAGCAAACAGCCTGTAGCAAGGAGTCTCAGGCTACAGAAGCTGACGATAAACGGGGGGTACGTGTATGATCCTGTTTTTGGCAGGGACAAGTGATGCACGCGAATTGGCTGTCCTTTTGAAATCTACTGGTGTTGATCTACTGGCAACGGTTGTTACCGATTCTGCCGCTAAAAGCTTAGAGGACGAGGGAATTACGACGCGAGTAGGAAGACTACCACTAGCGGATATGATTGCCTTAGCCAAGGAACAAAAGGCTACAACCATTGTGGATGCAAGTCATCCTTTTGCAGAAGAAGCATCTAAAAATGCTATGGCTTGCTCAGAAGAATTACAGCTTCCTTACATTCGGTATGAGAGGGAGACCCGCAGTTATGTTGACCATCCTAATGTGCTCATAGTGGAAAATTATGAACAAGCAGCATTGGAAGCAAAACAAAGAAAAGGCGTAGTGATGCTAACCACAGGAAGCAAAACGCTTGGTACGTTTACTAAGCATTTGCTAGGTGATCCTGAGATTCGTTTGATTGCACGAATGCTGCCACGCAAAGACAATATGGAAAAATGTGAAGAGTTAGGCGTAGAGCAAAAAAATATTATTGCCATGCAAGGTCCTTTCTCGAAAGAATTGAATGCCGCTTTGTATACACAATATGGTGTTACTACAATGATTACAAAAGAAAGCGGTAAGGTAGGAGCTGTAGATGAGAAGCTGGCGGCAGCCCTAGAGCTTGGCATCTATACCATTATGATCGACAGACCTAAACTCGTGTATGGAGAGACGCATCACACATTTGATAGCGTTTTGAAAGCGTTAAGAACACAGGCTACGGTCTAAAAAATAACGGAACCAAAGAGGGGAGAAATCATATGTCATCGCAATTTCATACGGAGTTTAAACCACTAACGATTCAACCACAAGAAATTGAATCAAAAAGTTTTGAAATGATTACAGAGGAGCTAGGTCCACATCCTTTTACGGATGATCAGTATCGTGTGGTGCAACGCGTTATCCACGCAACAGCCGACTTTGATTTAGGGCGTAGCATGAAGTTTCATCCTGATGCAGTAGAAGCGGGCATTCGCGCTATTCAAGCTGGTGAACCAATTATTGCAGATGTTCAAATGGTTCAAGTAGGCATCAGTAAGCCACGTCTAAAGGCGTTTGGTGGAGATGTGCATGTTTATATTTCTGATGCTGATGTCATGGAAAAAGCGAAAGCCGAGAATACAACTCGTGCTATTATCTCTATTCGCAAAGCTACGAGCCAAATTAAAGGTGGTATCTACGCGATTGGGAATGCTCCTACTGCTCTGCTTGAATTGATTCGTCTTGTGAAAGAGGGTAAGGCCAACCCTTCATTGGTTATTGGCGTACCAGTTGGATTTGTATCTGCAGCTGAATCCAAAGAGGAATTAGCGAAGTTAGATATTCCATTTATCACGAACTTGGATCGCAAAGGCGGTAGCCCAGTTGCTGTGGCCGCGGTTAATGCGTTGTCCATTCTAGCAACAGAACGGAGCGAGCGTGCATGACTAATGCAAAGGTAGCGGAGGCAGAAAATGAGAAGCCACTTCGTCACGGATATACAACAGGTTCCAACGCTACCGCCGCCACGAAAGCTTCCCTGCTAGCCTTACTTAGCGGGGAAGAAGTTTCGGAGGTGGAAATTCTTTTGCCTAATAAGGATCGGGTCACGTTTCAAATGGTATCTCAGGAACGAGGAGAAAATTGGGTGGAGACTGGTATCATCAAGGATGGTGGAGATGATCCAGATGCCACCCATAAGGCCCTAATTTTGTCACGTGTTTCTTGGCGTGCAGATAGCGGAATTCATTTGGATGGCGGAATAGGTGTCGGTAGAGTTACAAAGCCCGGATTGCCGATTCCGGTAGGTGAAGCAGCTATTAATCCTGTTCCACGAAAAATGATTAAGGGCGTTGTCCAAGAGCTTTTAGATCAATATGAAATAGAAGATCGTGGAGTCAGCGTTGTCATTTCAGTGCCGAATGGAGAAGAGATTGCTAAGAAAACGCTGAATGGACGGTTAGGAATCGTTGGAGGTATCTCCATTTTGGGGACCCGAGGAACGGTCGTACCATTTTCAACAGCTGCTTACAAAGCATCGGTAGCTCAAGCTATTCAAGTAGCAAAGGCAAGTAACTGCCAAGCTATTGCCATTACAACAGGTGGACGCAGCGAAAAAACAGCGATGGAACTGTATCCGGATTGGCCAGAAGAATCGTTTATTCAAATGGGAGATTTCGTGGGCTTTAGTGCACTTATTGGCAAAAAGCAAGGATTTACCCATATTTCGATGGTTGGAATGATGGGAAAACTGTCTAAGGTTGCTCAAGGAGCAATGATGGTGCATTCCAAGGGATCTTCTGTTGATTTTGAATTTTTGGCGGAGGTAGCCAGAGAAGTCGGTGCAAGTGAAGAACATATTGCAGAAATACAGAGAGCCAACACGGCCATGCAGGTGGGCGAAATCATGAGCCAAGCGGGACACTCCGCTTTTTTTAACTTATTGGCATACAAATGCTCCGAACAAATCAATAAGCACGTCGGCGGAGGCATGGTTATAGAAACTGTGCTCACCACATTGAAAGGCGAACTGTTGGGAAAGGCGGTAGTAGATGACACAGGTAACGATAATCGGGATCGGGGATGACGGGGCTCAAGGTTTATTTCCCCAAGCTATTGAACTGATCAAACAAGCGCAATTGCTGGTAGGGGGAGAGCGACATTTAGCCTTTTTCCCAGACCTTGACTGTGAACGCTTTGCTTTGAAAAGTGGTGTGCTAGCGGCAATTGGCGAAATAAAACAAGCGGTAGCAGCAGGTAAAGAGGTTGCAGTGCTTGCTTCTGGAGATCCATTGTTTTATGGGATTGGAGGTTTACTCACCCGCAAACTCGGTCGTGATGTCGTGCAAGTGGTACCGCATTTGAGCAGCTTACAGCTTGCTTTTAGCAAAATGAAGGAAGCTTGGCAAGATGCTCATATTGACAGTGTACACGGTCGTCCAATGCTTGGATTAGCACAACGTATGAATGGCAGGTCTAAGGTGGCTCTATTAACGGATAAGGAAAATACTCCGGCAAAAGTAGCTCAGTATTTACTGCGTTTTGGTATGGATGAATATGAAGCGTTTGTGGCGGAGCGGTTAGGAAATAAAGAAGAACGTTGTCGGTGGTTTACGCTTGTGGAATTGGCAGAGACAGAGTGCGACCCTTTAAATGTCATGATTCTCAAAAGAAAAGAGAATGCCTCACCTGTGAATTGGACCTTGGGCATTCCTGATGAAGAGTTTGCTCAACGTAAACCAGATAAGGGACTGATTACGAAAAAAGAAGTGCGGGTAGCAAGCCTTGCTGAGTTGCAGATAAAACCTGATAGCATCGTCTGGGATATCGGAACAGCGACTGGTTCGGTAGCGATCGAAGCAGCGAAACTAGCCCCTTTAGGAGCTGTGTATGCTGTAGAAAAGAATGAGCCAGATTTAGAAAATGCTCGCGCGAATATGTACAAGTTTCGGACGGATATAACATTTATCCATGCGAAGGCCCCTGTTGGATTGGATGAATTCCCTGATCCAGATGCGATCTTTGTTGGAGGAAGCGGTGGCGAACTGACAGAGCTAGTCCAGTTATTTGCTAAGCGCCTGCGTCCAGGTGGGCGTGTAGTAATCAATGCTGTTACCATCGAAAATTTAGCAGATGCAATGCAGGCTTGCAAAGCGGCGGGTTTTGACGTGTCAGTCACAATGCTGCAGGTGTCGCGGAGTAAACCAATTTTGCATTTGACCCGGCTTGAAGGGTTAAATCCTGTCTATATCATAACTGCTAAACACAAAGCCAAGGAGGAGAATAAAGATGAGCAACATGACTAATACAACTCTTGAAAATCATGAAAATACACTGACAAATAATCAGGTGAATACCTCTGTTGGGACTTTATATGGAATTGGAATTGGACCTGGGGACCCTGAGCTTATCACAGTCAAAGCGTTTCGTCTGATGAAGGAAGCGGATGTCATCGCGTATCCTAAAAAGCGTAAAGGCGGCAAAAGCTATGCACTAACGATCGTGGAGCAGTATACGGATGGTCTTGCAAAAGAGCTGTTAGGATTAGTGTTCCCGATGACGAAAGAGGAAAGCGTTCTAAAGAAACAATGGGCTCAGACAGTAGCTCAGGTTTGGGAGAAGCTTTCTCAAGGTAAAAATGTTGTATTTGTAACAGAAGGAGATCCAAATTTATATAGTACGTTTATTCATATGGCTCGTCTAATGAATCAATTGCATCCAGAAGTGCCAGTGGTATCAGTTCCAGGTATTTCCTCAGTGCTGGGAGCGGCTGCCCAATTAGGCATTCCATTGGCTGATGGAGATGAGCAGGTTGGTATCATACCGGCAACGGAAGATCGAGAATCTATGCGTAGAGTTTTGGAGCATCATGATACTGTCATTTTCTTGAAAGTAGCTAAGGTGTTAGATATGATGATTGGCTTGCTAGAGGAGCTAGGTATGGCAGACTGTGCGTCTGTAATTACCAAGGTGACATCCGGTGAAGAGACGATCTGGAAGGACGTTCGCCAGTTAAAAGGGAAAGATCTTGAGTATCTTACACTAATGGTAGTACGGAAGGGATGAATGACATGAACAAACCTAGCGAACAAATGACAAATACAGGGCTTGAGCCTATGGTTTATATTGTAGGAGCAGGACCAGGCGATCCAGACCTAATCACTGTAAAAGGATTAAACATTCTTCAAAAGGCAGATGTAGTAATTTATACCGACTCTTTAGTAAACGATGAATTAATTGCTCGTGCTAAACCCGAAGCAGAAGTAATCAAAAGCGCGGGACTTGCGCTTGATGAAATGGTCGAAATCATGATTGAGCGAGTTCGGGCGGGAAAAAGCGTTGCTCGCGTTCATACAGGCGATCCGGCAGTGTACGGAGCCATTTTGGAACAAATGGTGCTAATGAAAAAGGCGGAGGTTTCCTTTACCATCGTTCCGGGAGTAAGTTCTGTATTTGCAGCGGCGGCAGCACTACAAGCAGAGTTAACGGTTCCTGAATTAACACAAACACTGATTTTAACACGAGCAGAGGGACGCACACCTGTACCAGATCGAGAGCAGCTTAAGGATTTGGCTAGTCACCACTGTACAATTGCACTGTATTTAAGTGCTACGCTGACCAAAAAAGTTGTACGTGAGCTGGTTGAAGCTGGCTGGAGTGAACAAACTCCTGTAGCTGTTGTACAAAGAGCATCATGGCCGGATCAAAAAATTGTCCGTACAACGCTTGAACATTTGGACAAAGATATGGCGGCAAATGGAATTCGTAGTCATGCCATGATTTTAGCTGGCTGGGCACTTGATCCAATGCTTCATGACTCCTCTGAGCATCGCTCCAAGCTATATGATAAGACCTTTACGCATCGATTCCGTAAAGGAGTGACTAACGGATGAGTGAGGGTACAGGAGTAGGAAGGCAGACAGGAGTCGAGGTAAATACCACCGTACCTGCTGGACGTACCCCAAGCGAGATCGTGCAAAATCCGGAGCAACTACCATACGCTATAGTTGCGATTACCAAGCATGGGGTGGAGAAAGCTCGTCACTTGCATCAGGTATTACCTGGTTCACATTTATATTACATGGAAAAATTCATGGTAGGAGATGAGCAAGAGCGAGATATTCGTACGTTTACAGGCTCTGTACGTCTATTGTTTGCTGATTTTTTTAAGAAATATAACGGCCTCATCTTTTTCATCTCGCTCGGCGCTGTTGTCCGAATGATGGCTCCGGTATTGCAGGATAAAAAAGTAGACCCAGGTGTTGTAGTCGTAGATGACCGAGGAGAGAATGTCATCAGCGTATTATCAGGACACCTAGGCGGAGCGAATGAGCTAACTCGTGAGATTGCGAGATTACTAGATGCCAATCCAGTGATTACTACGGCATCAGATGTGCAAAAAACGATTCCTGTAGATTTGTTTGGACGTGGCTTTGGCTGGGAGTTAGACAGCTTTGAAAAGGTTACTCCCGTAAGTGCTAGTGTGGTCAATGAAGAAAAGGTAGCTATTATTCAAGAAGCAGGGGAAAGCGGCTGGTGGCCTTATCCAGATAAGCCACTGCCGGGGCATTTTCAAGTGTATCATTCCATGGCCGAGGCTTGGAATGATACCTTTCAGGCAGCTTTGGTCATTACGCCGCGTGTATTAACAGCAGAAGAGCAGACCCGCTTTTTAGAAAATGGAGTCGTCTATCGTCCAAAAACCATTGTACTTGGCATTGGTTGCAATCGTGGGACATCTGCGGAGGAAATCGAACAAGTCATTTTACAAACCTTAGAGCAACAGGGTCTTTCGGTTAAAAGCGTACGCAATATCGCAACCATTACATTAAAGCAGGACGAAGAAGGACTTTTAGCTGTTTGTCAGAAATATGGCTGGGAGTTAATCGCCTATACACCAGAGCAATTAAACGAGATGCCAATGACAGAACGTTCGGAAACAGTGTATAAATTTACGGGTGCCTATGGTGTCAGTGAGCCTGCCGCATTACGTTCCGCTAAGGCAGAGGCTCCCCACTTAGCGAAACAAAAAAGCGGAAATGTAACCTTGTCCATCGCTTTGGTTAACGGAGGAGGCATTTTACATGGAGAGTAAGGAACAGACTTATCAATGTCCACGAATCGTATTGGGAGGAACCAGTAGCGGCGCAGGGAAAACAACATTATCGATCGGATTAATGGCGGCCTTGCGCAAGCGCGGGCTCCAGGTTCAAGGGTTTAAGGTTGGTCCTGACTACATTGACCCTACGTACCATACGGCTGCAACTGGCAGAATATCTCGTAATCTCGATACATGGATGATGCCGCCGCAAGTCATGCATGAGGTGTTTCTGCGTGGCAGCAAGTCAGCGGATATCAGCTTGATTGAAGGGGTCATGGGTTTTTACGACGGTAAAGATCCACTTAGCAATCAAGGAAGTACAGCCGAAATAAGTCTATTATTACAGGCTCCGGTCATCCTTGTTCTTGATGTCAAAGCTATGGCTCGTAGTGCGGCGGCGATTGTCAAAGGATTTCAAGAATTGGAACCATCTGTAAAAATTGCCGGTGTCATTGCAAACCGATGTGGAAGCGCGAATCATTTTAAGCTAGTAAAAGCGGCTGTTGAGCAAATGTGCAATGTACCCGTTATTGGATATTTACCTAATGATCCTTCCTTGAAAGTGCCTGAACGACATCTTGGGCTAATTCCAGCGATTGAGCGCGGGGAGATGGAACCTTGGTTTGATCTGTTAGCCGAGAAAATCGAAGAGACAGTTGATTTAGATCTATTACTGGCACTGGCAAATGGCGCACCAGCCCTAGCAGAGCCTACAGAAAAATTGTTAGCTGGTCCATCTCCTACATCATCCGATCTATCCCCAGTAAAATTAGCTGTGGCAAAGGATGAAGCGTTTAACTTTTATTATCAGGAAAATTTAGAGCTACTGGAAGCGTATGGAGCCGAGCTCTGTTATTTTAGCCCGTTACATGGGGAGCTTCCCCCTATGGATGCTGATGGACTGTATATTGGCGGCGGTTTTCCTGAAGAATTTGCTGAACGCTTGTCGCAATGGACAAAAGAACGGCAAACCTTGCATGGCATGATAGAAGCTGGATTACCTACTTTTGCAGAATGTGGCGGGTTCATGTATCTATGCCAGTCGATCACAGATCGTGCAGGACAACAGCATGAGATGGTAGGCGCCATCCCTTATAAAGTAGAGATGCAACAGAAGTTGGCTGCACTGGGTTATCGAGAAGCGCTAGCTGAACGGGATTCTTTGTTACTTTTAGCAGGTGAAACTGCTCGTGGGCACGAGTTCCACTACTCCAAAATAACGGAGGAGACTACTGAGAATCATGCTTATCAGGTAAAAGGAATGCGAGGCGTGAAAAAGGAAGGCTACGCCAAAGGTAACTTGTTGGCCGGCTATACACACTTGCATTTTGCTTCTCAGCCAGGAATGATTAAGCGTTGGCTAGATTCATGCAGGGAGTATGCAGCGCATAGATCAGCAGTGAACAAAGCTTTTCATTAACTCAGTTTTATTACATTGTAAAGAACTTGCCTACTGTACAAGGGTTAAAAGTGAATCATCAGGAGGGAAGCAAAGCATGTCACATCGAAATGACGTGAATCAAGGACAGGCACACAGCCAAGAGCAAAATGAAAATGGATCTACTGTAGCGGTTCCAGTGGAATCTCTTGATGAATTACAGCAAAAGGACAGTCCAAAAGAAAGAGCCGAGCGACGTGGTTTGTTTTTAATGTATACCGGTGATGGTAAAGGGAAAACAACAGCGGCATTGGGTGTTAGTCTGCGCGCCTTGGGACGGGGGATGAAGGTGACGTTTTTACAATTTATCAAGTCCCCGCAGCGATCCTATGGTGAGTCATTGTCCATGCGTAAATTAGGAATGGAAATGCAACAGCTAGGAATAGGATTTACTTGGACCAAAACCCCAGAAGAACATCGTGAGGCTTTAAAAAAAGCATGGTCATTGACGAAAGAGAAACTAAGCGACCCAACTATTGATTTATTAGTATTAGATGAATTAAATAATGCGTTAGCAATCTCTACATTTCCGATTGAAGATGTTCTACCACTAGCAGAGGTAGTAGAAGCGATCAAAAATCGTCCAACCAATATGCATTTGGTAATCACAGGTCGCAGTGCGAAAACGGAACTGATCGAACTAGCAGATTTGGTCTCTACCATTGAGCCGTCTAAGCACTATTATAATGAAGGAATTCCAGCAGTAAAAGGTTTGGAATTTTAGAGAGGAAGTGCTTACATGCAAGGAAAAGCCATCATGGTAGTCGGCACAGCCTCAGATGTAGGGAAAAGTTTAATTTGTACAGCTTTGTGCCGTATCTTTGCCAATCGAGGATATCGGGTAGCACCGTTTAAATCACAGAATATGGCGCTTAATTCCTATGTAACAAAAGATGGGAAGGAAATCGGACGTGCTCAGGGCGTACAGGCAGAAGCAGCACGAACAATAGCCACTACAGACATGAATCCTATCCTGTTAAAACCAAAGCAGGATATGGTTGCCGAAATCATTGTACATGGAAAGCGTTACGCTGATATGGATGCAAGAGAGTATCGAGAAAGTTATGTAGAACAAGCCATGCCAATTGTAAAGGAAGCCTTAGAACGTCTACAAAATGAGTATGATGTTCTCATTTTAGAGGGCGCAGGCAGTCCAGCAGAGATAAATCTGAAAGATCGAGATATTGCTAACTTGCGGATGGCTCATTTAGCGGATGCCGATGTAATTTTAGTGGCAGATATTGAACGCGGTGGAGTATTTGCCTCTATTATAGGGACACTTGAGCTGCTCGATGATGAAGAACGGGCAAGAATTAAGGGATTTATCATTAATAAATTCAGAGGAAGACGCGATTTGTTAGACGATGGAGTGGAATGGCTGGAAAAAAGAACGGGAATACCTGTTTTGGCTGTTTTGCCCTATATGGCTGTTGAAATTGAGGCGGAGGATTCACTAGCACTGTCATCACTTCGCTTTAAACAACCCCAATTAGCTGAATTCCCTATTGATATTGCAATTCTTCGTTTGCCACGTATTTCGAACTTTACTGATTTTGATCCGTTGTTTGATGAACCAGAAACAGGCGTGCGATATGTACGTAACCGACATGAGCTAGGAAACCCTGATCTGGTTATTATTCCAGGTACAAAAAATACCTTGGACGACCTGGCATGGCTTGAACAGGAAGGGCTTGTAGATGCCCTGCGCCAGTTGCATCGCTCAGGTACAAGATTGTTTGGCATTTGTGGAGGCTTTCAAATGCTGGGCGAGAAGTTACTCGACCCTGACGGTGTAGAAGGAGACGGAACAGTACAAGAGCGGGCTGGGCTAGGCTTTCTGCCTGTTGAAACCACATTTTGCCAGGAGAAACGAACTGTGCAGGTCACCGGAGAGCTACATCCAAAGGCACAGGAAATGCTGGGATTATCGAGTGATAAAGCAGGCCAGCAGCAAGAGCACACGATGGAACCAACAAAGGACAATCAGAATTCGTTGACTGAGGTAACAGGATATGAAATCCATCTAGGAGAGACCTTTATGACTGATCACTCCGGTTCTCCTTTCATTGTCTTACAGGATGGAAAACAGGATGGTGCCATTTCTAAAGATGGAAGAGCTAGTGGAACGTACCTGCATGGGATTTTCCACAATCGACATTTTACCAGACAGCTTATTAATCTGTTACGTCAGGAAAAAGGGTTACCGATCTTTACAGAAGAGGTAGTCACCGAACAGATGAGACGCGAAAAAGCTTATGATCAATTAGCACATCACGTGGAAAGTCACTTAAATATTAGTCATCTTGAAGCATGGTTTCAAAAGAAGGATACTAATTAATTTCCAAAGGATGATGAAAATGAATCGGAAATGGATTGCAAGTAGTCGTTTGTTATGGTTACTTCCTGTGTTTGCTCTGTATTTTCTAGTGAACTCGCCCGAAAGTGCCTACGCGATGCATATTGCAGAAGGTTTTTTACCTTTCGGATGGGCGATCTTTTGGTGGGTAGTGTTTGTACCATTTTTTGTCTGGGGACTTCGCTCTTTAATACGTTTGACGAATGATAAACCGCAAGTGAAGCTGTTACTAGCGTTGGCTGGTGCGTTCAGCTTTGTATTGTCGGCGCTTAAAATTCCGTCTGTTACAGGTAGTAGCTCGCATCCTACAGGTACAGGACTTGGAGCAGTGCTATTCGGACCACAAATTATGAGCGTTTTAGGTAGTATCGTTCTGTTATTTCAAGCGATTTTACTTGCCCATGGAGGATTAACCACATTAGGAGCCAATGCTTTTTCTATGGCAGTTGTAGGGCCGTTTGTAGGCTATGGGATTTATCGTTTACTAAGCGGTATGCAGGTAAAGCAAGGAGTCAGCATTTTCTTTGCTGCTGCTTTGGCTGATTTAGCTACTTATATCACTACATCTGTTCAATTAGCATTAGCTTTTCCAGCGGCTTCTGGTGGTTTTGCTGCTGCGTTCATGAAGTTTGGAACTATTTTTGCAGTTACCCAGATTCCGTTAGCTATTTGTGAGGGGTTACTTACTGTAGTTGTTTGGAACTGGATTAGCGCGTATAACCGTCAAGAATTGCAGATGTTGCTTAGCTTGCGGGGAGGTGCCAAATAATGAAAAGAGCAGCTAAATGGAAAAACTTGTTGTTACTTGCCCTTGTGGTAGTGATCGCGGTCATTCCACTGATGTTGATCAAGGACTCTGAATTTGGTGGAGCAGATGGCCAAGCGGAAGAAGCGATCCAGGAGCTGGCCCCAGAATATGAACCATGGTTTCAGCCGTTAATGGAAGTGCCAGGCTCTGAAACAGAGAGCTTGTTGTTCGCAGTTCAGGCAGCTTTTGGAGCGGGTGTGATTGGTTACGCAATTGGATTTTTTAAAGGTCGCAAAAAAAATGAAGCGACACACGAAGTACAAGAATGAATCTCTGGATAGACCGAATAGCGTATCAAAATCGACTACGTGATGTATCTGCTCGTTTCAAAGCTGGTTTTGCGGCAGGAATGCTTGTTCTTGCTTTATGTGCAGATATGGAAATCCAAATGGGCATTTTTATTTGGATGAGTATCTGGATTGTAGGGTATGCCAGTGTTCCCTTGCGTAGCTATCTTATGTTTATCGGGGTAGCCTGCTTGTTTTTCATTAGCAGTACACCTGCCCTGCTCATCGACGTACACCGCTTGTCAGGTTCAGTCAGCATCGGGCTGGAATCGAGCTGGCATTTACTTACCATAGGTGATTGGTATGTCTATATTGATCAACGTAATTTGTTTGTGATCGGTAAGCTGTTTACCCGCACATTGGGTGCTAGTGCTTGTTTTGCTTTTTTGCTGCTAACGACCCCTTTAGTTCAATTGCTTGACGTATTACGCGCATTACGAGTGCCTCCCATCATTGTTGAACTTATTATGTTGATGTATCGATTTTTATTTGTATTTTTCCAAACGGCACATGATTTATGGATTGCGCAAAAAGCACGCGGTGGGCATGGAAGTTTTTCAGCCCAATTGAAGGACATGGGCCGACTAGTCAGCTTGTTGTTTGCTAAAAGTATGCAACGGTATCAGCAATTAAACCATGGCCTGCTAGCGCGTGGATTCGATGGAGATCTGCAAGTGGTTACTATGGAAAAAGAGAGATATATAAAGCGTTATCTCATCGAAGCTACGATGGGGGGAGCTTGCTGTGTAGCACTGATCTTTTGGCACTCCCTTTTATAAGAGATAAGAACCGATAACCTGAGAGACTTGGCAATCGCCAAGTTTTCTTTACTACTAGGAAGGGGCGTGGCTCTTGTGGAAACCTTGATCAGTCTGGAAAAAGTAAGTTATGCCTACGAACACAAGACAAATAGCCTCGCTCTAAAGGAAATCAATTTACGTATCCCAAAAGGTAAAAAGATCGTACTTCTCGGACATAATGGTTCAGGGAAATCTACGTTGTTTTTGCAGGCAAATGGTATTTACCGCCCAACAGAAGGAAAGTTGTACTACAAGGGAGAACCATACCGCTATGATCGCCGATTTTTACAAGAGCTGCGCAGCAAAGTAGGATTGGTGATGCAGGACCCAGAGCATCAATTATTGGCGGCTACGGTGGCTGAGGATCTCTCCTATGGCTTATGTAATCAAGGCCTATCTACTGATAAGGTTCGTGAGCGTGTATTGGCCACAGCAGAAGCTTTTCAAATAAAAGAGTGGTTACACCTACCATTACACCAGTTAAGTTTAGGACAAAAAAAGCTAGTCACTCTAGCTGGAGTTGTTGTATTGCAACCGGAATTACTCCTGCTTGATGAGCCAACAGCTTATCTGGATAGCTATCATACACAGCTATTTCTGACGCAATTGGAACAAATTTATCAACAGGGTACGACCGTTGTTATGTCTACACATGATTTGGAGCTTGCTTACTCTTGGGCCGATTGGGTCTTTATTATGCATAGAGGTTCGCTTCTTTTAGAAGGAACTCCTCAAGAGGTTTTTTGTCAGAGAGAGCTTTTAAGCCAAGTGCAGCTTGGGGTTCCTCTGCTCTATAGTGTCTGGGAAAGTATCCAGCCACTTTTAAATGAGGAGCAGCGTGCAACGTGGACAGCGCCTAGAACCGTACAAGAATGGTGTGGCTATGCAGACCGAATAGGTGTCAAGGAAAAGGAACTAATGCTCGTAACGAACATTAACGGGCACAGAACATAGAGGATAGCGTATAGATGGGCATTTCATCGGCAGGTAGCAATTTGATTATTATTTCATTAGAAAAAGGCTAGCAAACAACCTTTGGTCATTTGCTAGCCTTATTTGTCTCTTCTTATGTAGGAAGAATGATTACTTAACAGCTTCTTTTAGTTCTTTACCTGCTTTGAAAGCTGGTAGCTTGCTTGCTGGGATTTCGATTTCTTCGCCAGATTGAGGATTGCGTCCTTTACGAGCAGCGCGTTCGCGTACTTCAAAAGTACCAAAGCCCATCAATTGAACTTTTTCTCCACCTTTTAGTGCGCCAGTGATTGCTTCGAATACGGCGTCAACCACTTGTCCAGCATCTTTTTTTGTTAATTCAGCTGTTTCAGCTACTTTTGCAATCAATTCTGTCTTGTTCATTTTCTTACCTCTTTTCTTTAAAAAACTACTACTCATCATACCAAAAAATCCGTTATTAGAACAGTAAAAAAGCAGAGAAACCCTTAAAAAATCACCTTTTTTTTCGAAAAGGGACAAAACAAAGGACAAAATTTTTTGTTTGCTCCTATATTTGCCAAATTTTACTTTTTCCAAACCTAAAAATCAACGAAAAGAAAACCAAATCAGGAGAAAAGAACGATAGAAAACAATTCGGAAGAGCTTGCTTACTCTACAAAGAATCATTTTAGGTTCCAGATATCTATCCCTACTTTACGAGAATAAAATGAAAGATGGTAAAAGAGCAAGCGGGTCATCCGCACTCGCATGCTCTTTTTGCATACTCGGTAGGAATCATCCTCATATTTTCTTGATTATCTTGAATATGTCATATATTTCTCATGCATTTGATATGTTTTTCTCAAGGACTGGGGAGTATCATCATAGACAGTAGAGTACAGCCATACAGGTTAATATGGTTTCCAGCGTAGACGGCTTGCTTGACGGAAGCGATTTTCTACCTCTTCCCAGTTGACGACGTTCCACCATGCTTTGATATAATCAGCTCTATTGCTGTGGTAGGAAAGAAAGTAGGCATGCTCCCATACATCTAAGACTAGTAATGGAACTACATCCCACTGCGATAAATTTTGGTGTTTTTCTGCTTGTAAAATTTCCAAGCGGTGGGAGCGCGGAGACCAAACAAGAATAGCCCAGCCACCGCCTTCAACTTTTTCAGCAGCTTGTGAGAAATGTTGCTTGAATTTATCAAAGGAACCGAAAGAGCTATTAATTTGGGAAGCTAGTTCTCCAGTTGGCATACCGCCGCCATCTGGACGCATAACAGACCAAAAAATGGTATGCAGGTAGTGCCCAGCACCATTAAAGGCTGCCTCCCCTTCCCAGAACTTAATCAGCTCAAAATTTCCTGTTTCACGAGCTTGAGCCATCATTTTTTCAGCCTTGTTTAAGTTGTTCACATAATTGCGATGCAGGATATCATGGTGAATACGCATTGTTTCTTCATCAATGTATGGTTCTAATGCATCATAAGAATAGGGAAGGGGTGGAAGGGTATGACCACCAATCGGAACGGCTTTATTAGAATAATTTGCTTCTGACATCACCGGAATGATAGCTGGTGTCGCGGGTTGCTCTACTCTAGGATGCCGTTGAAAGCGACCTCTTGTTTTCGAGTTGGTTTGCTTTTCTTCCTCTTTGTTCTCTTCCTCTGTTTTTTGATTTTGGACGAGACGGAGTAGTTCATGGAAGTGCCGCTGAATGTCTTCAGCTTGGGAGGCTAATTTCGAAATTTGTTCCTCGCGATCCTCTTTATCCTGGTAATAGTTGGCTTTGCGCCCTACTTCGCTAAAGGCCACATGGAATTTGTGCAAATCCCGCTTCATTTCAGCACAATGAGGATTTTGACGCAGGTAATCGACCCATTGCCGACCCCATTCGCTCCAATCTAGGAGATGCTGTATTCGGTGGTTCAAGGTAATTCCTCCTTCAACTTTCCTGCTGTATACTTTATGATGATAAATGCCTACAGGTTCAAAATTTTTTAGCTGGTTCATCCTCTTTGTCTTTACATAGGATCTGGGAACAGCATATGGTAAAAAAGGGACTCTGACTTCAAAGGAGCTAACATCAATGAATGGAAAAGAAACCATCGGGATTATAGATTCAGGAGTAGGCGGATTGACCGTTGTAAAAGAAGTAATGCGGCAATTACCGCGTGAAAAGATTGTCTATTTTGGCGACAATGCCCGCTGTCCATACGGTTCACGCGATTCCGAAGAAATTCGCACATATACGAATCAAATGATTCAATTTGTTTCTCAATTTCAACTAAAGGCGCTGGTAATCGCTTGTAATACGGCTGCATCGGTGGTGTTGCATGAAGCGAAGGAACGGATGAATTCGCCCGTTATCGGTGTAATTGAACCAGGAGCACGTGCCGCCATTTCGGCATCTCGCACGGGGCGCATTGGTGTTATTGGTACAGAAATGACGATTCGTACAGGGGCTTACCTACAAGCGATGAGTCGTATTAATCCAGAGCTGTACACAGTGGGCATGGCATGTCCGGCGTTTGTTCCATTAGTTGAACAACAGCGCCTACATACAGAAGAGGCCCGGCAAATCGTAACCAAGACCTTAGAGCCTTTCCGCCATGAAGAACTGGATACATTGATTTTGGGCTGCACCCATTATCCTTTGCTTGCCCCACTCATTCAGGAGGCAATGGGAGATAGCATCACCTTGATTAATTCTGCAGAAGAAACGGCGCGTGAACTCAGTGCAATGCTGTCTATGCAGGGGCTATTGAACGAGCAACAAGAAATCGAGCCCAAGCACCATTTGTTTTATACAAGTGGCAGTAAACAGGTATTCCAGCAAATTGGCGAAGAGTGGCTAGAGTGCCCGTTGAATGTACAGCAGCAGGTGCTTGAGCATGCGGCCCCCCTTATTTTAGAAATTATGGATAGGCTATAATCCGTGCGTGTAACGAGTCAGTTCCTTGAAATACAGAGAACTGACTTTTTATTTTATAGGTATTTTTTAAAAAAGTTCTGTCTCCCTTGACAAAAAGCTTACGTTAACGTAAATTGTTACTTGTTAAATATAGTTGTATATCAAACCATTTGAAGGGAGGAGATACCATGACGTTCTTTAAAATCGACGAGGTAACCAAGCAGATTGGAGTAACGAAACGAACATTACGTTATTATGAGGAAATAGGTTTAATTAAACCCCCAATTCGTACGGAAGGTAAAATTCGGCTGTATTCCTCAGACGATATACGTGATATCAAAAAAATTTTGGAGGCACGCGAGGTACTCGGCTTTTCTTTAACAGAGCTTCAACATTTTATCAGTTTAAAGGAAGAGATGGAGCGAGCGTATGAAAATGAAGATGTGCAAGCATCAATCCATGCTGATCGACTCCATACACTTCTAGAGGAGCAGGTGGATATGTTAACGGAAAAAATGAAACGTATGGAGTCTTTTCGTCAAGACCTTCAGCATATGCTTCTCGAAATAGAGAAGCTCCGGCAGAAAGACAAGTAGACAACATAAATTCTATAAAAGATGTATATGCAACTTGATGCAGGAACAAGGATAAAAAATAGGGGTGTATGGTAAAGATGCAGCTTAAACCAAATAATCGAAAACGTGCACGGATCATTACGGTGCAAGCCACTTTTTTTGCGTTTATGGGAATAGGAGTAGTTGATCCTATTCTTCCAGTCATTGCTGAACAAATCCATGCGACACATTGGCAAGTAGAGATGTTATTTACTGCTTATATATTTACCATGGCGATTATGATGCTGCCATCCGGTATTTTAGCTGTGCGTTTAGGGGATAAAAAATTAATGCTGATCGGGCTAGCGATAGTTACTGTTTTTTCATTGCTATGCGCTATGTCCTCATCCATTGTAGGATTATCTTGGTTTCGAGCAGGATGGGGATTGGGAAACTCAATGTTTTTTGCCACAGCGATGACGTTATTGATTGCCCTATCTGATGAGGTTAGTGGCGCAGTTGGAATGTATGAAGCGGCGATTGGGCTAGGCATGGCAGGAGGTCCCTTAGTAGGTGGACTTTTAGGTGGATTCGCATGGAATTATCCTTTTTTCGCTACTTCTTTCTTTATTTTTTGTGCATTGCTTCTTGTCATTTTCTTTGTTCATGAACCATCCAAAAAACAAGAACGCCAAACAGCGGGTCTAAAAGAACTTCTCAGTCTCTTAACCTTCAGGCCATTTATGCAAGGTGCTTTGTCTGGCATGTTGTATTATTATTGTTTCTTTGTTATTTTGGCATACTCCCCACTCATCTTACACTTAACTGCTATCCAATTAGGTTTTGTGTTTTTTGGATGGGGATTAATGCTGGCGTATGGATCGGCGGTTCTTTCCCATAAGCTAGAAGCGCGACTTCCTTATAAAGTGTTGATACGCTATGGATTACTTGCTCTAGTGGTTATTTTACTCGGCTTATTTGCTATTCCTAGCAGTACGGCTAAAATAATACTGATTATCGTCTCAGGCCTAGTACTTGGTTTAAATAATGCTCTATATTCAAGCTATGTTATGGAAATCTCTCCATATGAACGAGCAATTACTTCTGGCGTGTATAACTTTGTACGCTGGCTAGGAGCAGCGCTAGCTCCCTTATTATCAGGAGTAATTGGTCACGCGATTGCTCCACAAGCTCCATTTGCAGTGGCTGTTATCCTGTCACTTGCTGCGATTATTATCATTAGTATAAACATTGCTTCTAAAGAGAGGACAGTCTAAGACAGCTTAAACTGGAGATTTCTTTTACTCTGGAGGAATAAACCCAAGCCCTGCTCGTATACATGGTAGTACAAAGTGTCAACGAGGAGGATATGGGATGAAAAAAAGACCTATCGGTAAAATGACAGCGGTTGTTGGGCTGAGTGCGATACTCATGACAGGATGCGGGCTGTTTGGTCCATCCAAAGAAACGAGTGCCCCTATACAGACTCCATCCATTACAGGTGCAGATCCTAATCCATTACAGATAACGGAAGAACAGACGGGAGAAGAGACGCAGGAAGCGGTTACCCAAACGACAAAGCGTACAGTTTATCTGCAAGATACCAATGGTTTTGTCGTCCCAGTCTCCTTGATTTTACCCAAAGCAGAAGGACCCGCTAAACAAGTGCTAAGCTATATGGTAAAGGGCGGTCCTGTGGAGACGCTGAAGCCGCAGGGATTTGAGGCTCTGTTACCCGAAGGTACGAAAATTCTGGGGATGTCTATTAAAGAAGGAAAAGCAACAATAGAATTCTCATCTGAGTTTAAAAATTATAAAGCGGCCGATGAACAAAAAATTCTCGATGCAATTACTCGTTCTATGACAGAATTTGATACGGTGAAGGACATTGCGATTTGGGTAAACGGGCAACCGTTAAGCGAGATGCCGGCAAACGGTACACCTATCTCATTGTTAAACCGTCAACAGGGCATTAATACGGAACTGGTTGAAGGGGCGCATCCTGGCAGAACTTCTGCGGTAACGATTTATTTTCAAAGTCAGCTAGATGATAAACGAACCTATTTTGTTCCGGTGACACGTTTGATTCCAGAGACGCAGGATATGTCGAAAGCGGTTGTTGAAGAGCTGATAAAAGGGCCGAAAGAAGGCTCACCATTATTTAGCTCCTTACTGCGAACTACAAAGGTACTTGGCGTTGAGCAACAAAAAGATACGGTGGTTGTTAATTTAAGCAACGATATTTTAAAGTATGATAAGGGAAAAGAAGCAAACCCTGAAGCGATGGAATCACTCGTGCTGTCCTTAACGGAGAATACAGGTATAAAGAAGGTGCAGGTTCAGGTAGAGGGAAAACCGTTAACTCAAGCAGGTTCAATGAAATTTGACCTGCCTGTATCAAGACCGGTTCAAATTAATGCCTTCGAATTGTAAGCTAACATCCACGTCTAGGGGCGTGGATGTTTATTTATAGTACATGTCTGTATGGTCTACAGCCTTCAGAGGTGGTTATTTAGTATGATTCGCGGTGCTTTTTGATAAAATGAACACGTCCTTGCAAGAATAAGGTTGAAAAACTAGCAGTTCATGGTGTGCCTTGGTATACTAGTTGAAGGCTTTGTGATTAAACGTTATCATTCCACAGACAACAGCAAACAAGCACAGCGACATAATAACGAATTTGAAAATATGTAGGAGGTCTTTTATGAGATTGGATGGACGTTCGAGCGATCAATTGCGTCCCGTTAAAATTACCCGCAATTACATTAAGCATGCAGAGGGTTCTTGCTTGATTGAGGTAGGCGATACCAAGGTAATTTGTACAGCGACGTTAGAAGAAAAAGTACCTCCGTTTATGCGGAACGGTGGAAAAGGCTGGATTACAGCTGAATACTCTATGCTACCGCGTGCCACAGAAACACGAAATGCCCGAGAATCCTCCAGAGGCAAGGTCGGAGGACGTACGATGGAGATTCAACGTCTGATTGGCCGCGCCCTTCGTTCGGTCGTAAAATTAGAGGCGATGGGAGAGCGTACAATTTGGTTGGATTGTGACGTTATTCAAGCAGATGGAGGTACGCGTACTGCGTCTATTACGGGTGCATTCGTAGCGATGGTGGATGCTATGAATACATTAGTAACGGCTGGCACATGGAAGGAATTACCGATCACGGATTTCTTAGCTGCTACTTCCGTAGGTGTAGTAGAGGGAGTACCAGTATTGGACCTGAATTATAAAGAGGATTCTTCCGCAATTGTTGATATGAATGTTATTATGACAGGCGCTGGCAAATATGTAGAGCTGCAAGGGACGGGGGAAGAATCTCCTTTCAGCATGGAGGAGCTAATGCAATTACTGGCATTGGGACAAAAAGGGATTCAAGACCTCATCGGACTACAAAAAGAAGTGCTAGGAGAAGTGAAGCTTCATAGTAAAGCGTAACTTTTTAGCTCTCAATAGGCCTACATAGGTGGTAAAACCCGAAAGCGGACATCTTCACATGTCTGTTGTTCGGGTTTTATCATGATATGTACGTAAAAATAAGGCATGGATGAAACATCAAAAAGGATAACTACGTCTAAGATTTACCAGGGTTACATAGGAAAGGTGAATTTTTACAATGCTTGCGTTATAATGTGGGGTAATACATAAGCAATACAGAAATTGGATTGTAAAGTAGCTTTTATCACGAAAGCGAGGGACGAGCATGAGTGAACAAACAGCAAAGAAAAAAGTGGTATTAGCCACTAGAAATCAAGGAAAAGTTCGCGAGTTCAATAAATTGTTTGAGGTATTGAATCTGGAGGCAGTTAGTGTTTCTGAATTTCCAGATGCACCCGAGGTAGAAGAAGATGGAGAAACCTTTGAAGCCAATGCACTCAAAAAAGCGAAAACAATCTCAGAGGTGTTAGGATTACCAGCAATCGGCGATGATTCTGGTTTAGAGGTAGATGCGTTACATGGTGCTCCAGGAGTTTATTCTGCACGGTTTGCAGGAGAAAAGGCTACAGATGAAGAAAACTATCAAAAACTATTAACCAAACTGGCAGATGTTCCGATGAAGGAGCGAACAGCCCGATTCCGTTGTACACTCGCTTATGTTGAACCAGGACAAGAGCCCGTGATTGCGACAGGGGCTTGCGAAGGTGCTATCGCACATGCTCCATCTGGTTCGAACGGCTTTGGTTATGATCCAGTCTTTTTTGTACCAAGTCAATTATGCACCATGGCTGAGTTATCACCAGAACAGAAGAACACGATTAGTCATCGCGCCATGGCGATGAAGGATTTGCTAGAAAAACTGAAGGGGAGATAGGCGTGAGCATTCTCATCATCAGCGATACACATGGGCAAATCAAAGAGGTGCAAGAAGTAGTGGATCGTCACCCAGCAGATTTCATTTTGCATTGTGGAGACTTCTGTGTCGACCAGAAGCAAGCGCCATTTTCAAAAATGCAACTCGTACAAGGAAACTGTGATTTTGAGCCAGTTGCTAAAGATCGGGTTACACGCTGGAAAGATTTAATCATTTACCAAACACATGGACATTTGTACGATGTTAAAAGCTCACTTATGAAGTTGCACTATCGTGCCGAAGAAGTTGGAGCGAACGTTGTGTTGTTTGGACATTCTCATTTTCCAGTATGTGAAGCCGAGAGAGATATTTTGTTCATTAACCCAGGCAGTTTGATGATGCCGCGTGGTTTTAGAACTCCTACATACGCTGTTCTGGAACAAATAGGTACTGATGATTTCCATATTAAGGTGCAGGTGCGCTTCTACGATCGACAAGGACAAGAAATTTCTGAACGTGGTGGTCAATTTTTGGTGCGACGGTGATTTCTTGAAATTTATTTGTTATGTGATATACTGAAATGGTTATAATGGCAGGTAAATTGCTTCTTAATGACATAGATTGTTTCTGTGTGGGTGAGGCAATGTTTTCTGGATTTAATCTAGGAGGGGAAGTTTAAGTGGTAGCAAAATGGGAAAAGTTAGAGAATAACCAGGGGGTTTTGACGGTAGAGGTTGATGCCGATCAAGTAAACCTTGCTCTGGATGAAGCATTTAAAAAGGTAGTAAAAAAAGTAAACGTACCTGGATTCCGTAAAGGTAAAGTGCCTCGCAAAATGTTCGAAAATCGCTTCGGCGTTGAGTCTTTGTACCAAGATGCATTGGACATCATTCTTCCAAAGGCATACGGACAAGCTGTTCGTGAAACAGGTATCGAGCCTGTTGATCGTCCAGAAGTTGACGTAGAACAAATGGAAGCTGGTCAAAAATTGGTGTTCAAAGCAACTGTTACTGTAAAGCCTGAAGTAAAACTAGGCGACTACAAAGGTCTTTCTGTAGAAGAGAAGGATTTCACTGTAGGCGAAGAACAAGTTGCAGAAGAACTAAAACGTATGCAAACTCGTCACGCTGAATTGGTAACAGTTGAAGAAGGCCCAGCTGAAAACGGCGACTCTGCAAACATCGATTTCGAAGGATTCCAAGATGGAGTTGCATTCGAAGGCGGTAAAGCGGAAGACTACTCTTTGGAACTTGGAACTGGCACATTCATCGCTGGTTTTGAAGAGCAAGTAGTAGGTATGAAAATCGGGGAGGAAAAAGAAATCACGGTTACTTTCCCTGAAGAATACCACTCTCCAAACCTTGCAGGTAAAGAAGCTATGTTCAAAGTGAAATTGAACAGCTTAAAACGTAAAAACCTACCTGAGTTGGATGATGAGTTTGCAAAAGATGTAAGCGAATTTGACACTTTGGAAGAATACAAAGCTGATCTGAAAGCTAAATTAGAAGAAAAAGCTGAAGCGGAAAAGAAAAACTACATCCGTGAGCAATTGGTTCTAAAAGCTACAGAGAATGCTGAGATCGATATTCCAGATGTTATGGTAGAGTCAGAGCTTGATCAAATGGTTAAAGAATTTGAGCAACGCCTACAAATGCAAGGTATGAACCTAGAGTTGTACTTCCAATTCTCTGGTACAGACGAATCTGCTCTTCGCGATCAAATGCGTAAGGATGCAGTGTTGCGTGTTCGCACAGCATTGGTTCTTGAAGCGATTGCGAAAACAGAAACCCTTGAAACAAAAGAAGAAGATGTGGATCAAGAGCTTGAGCAATATGCGAAGATGTATGGTCGTCCTGCTGACGAGCTTAAGAAAATCTTTGCTGCACAAGACGGGCTTGCTGGTTTGTACCGCGAAATCTTGACTCGTAAAGTTGTAGATTTGTTGGTTGCAGAAAGCAAATAAACTGCATAACCTTAGATATGGGCGCAAGGCACGAACGTTTTTTCGTGCCTTGTTTTCTCAGATAAAGAAAGCAGAAATTAGTGAAGGAGGCCATCCCTTATGCTGATCCCTATGGTCGTAGAGCAAACTAACCGCGGAGAACGTGCGTACGATATTTATTCTCGTCTGTTAAAAGACCGTATCATATTTCTGGGAAGTGAGATTGATGATGAAATAGCAAATGCAGTAGTAGCGCAATTGTTATTCCTTGAATCTGAAGAGCCAGGAAAAGACATTAGCCTATACATAAATTCTCCAGGCGGTTCTGTAACCGCTGGCATGGCGATTTATGACACCATGCAATATATCAAATCGGACGTTTCCACGATTTGCATCGGCATGGCGGCCAGCATGGGTGCGGTACTTTTGGCTGCAGGCGCGAAAGGTAAACGTTTTGCATTGCCAAACAGTGAAGTGATGATTCATCAACCGCTGGGTGGTGTTCGTGGTCAGGCGGAGGATATTCGTATTCACGCTGACTGGATTATCAAAACAAAGCGTCAATTAAATGAGATTTTGGCAGAAAGAACAGGTCAACCTTATGAAGTGATTGACCGCGATACAGATCGCGATAACTTCATGTCTGCTGAGGAAGCGAAAAACTACGGGTTAATTGACAGTGTGATCGAACGCCGTTAAGGGGCCATCCTGTGCTTGGCTGAAAAAATCATCGACGTGAGGTGAAAAACATGTTCAAGTTTAATGACGATAAAGGTCAATTAAAGTGCTCGTTCTGCGGAAAGTCTCAAGAGCAGGTACGCAAGCTTGTAGCTGGTCCAGGTGTTTACATTTGTGATGAGTGCATTGAGCTTTGCAATGAGATCGTACAAGAAGAGCTAGGGACCGATGAAGAAATCGATATGAAGGAAATTCCAAAACCATTGGAAATCCGTAATATCCTAGATGATTATGTTATTGGACAAAATCAAGCTAAGAAATCCTTGGCTGTTGCTGTATATAATCACTACAAACGAATCAATTCAGGTGCGAAGATTGAGGATGTGGAATTATCCAAATCCAATATCGTACTAATTGGACCAACAGGTAGCGGTAAAACGTTGTTAGCTCAAACGCTAGCCCGTATCCTAAATGTACCGTTTGCGATCGCTGATGCTACATCGCTAACTGAAGCTGGATATGTTGGAGAAGATGTTGAAAATATCTTGCTGAAGCTTATCCAAGCTGCTGATTATGATGTAGAAAAAGCGGAGAAGGGTATTATCTATATTGACGAGATTGATAAAGTTGCTCGTAAATCTGAAAACCCTTCTATCACGCGCGATGTATCAGGTGAGGGTGTACAACAAGCATTGTTGAAAATTCTAGAGGGTACAGTAGCGAGTGTGCCACCTCAAGGCGGGCGCAAGCATCCTCATCAGGAATTTATCCAAATTGATACCTCCAATATCTTGTTCATTTGCGGTGGTGCATTTGACGGCATCGAGCAAATTATCAAGCGCCGTATTGGTAAAAAGGTAATCGGTTTTGGTTCTGAAATGGTGGAAGGTGTTAAATCCGACTTAAAACAAGGCGAATACCTAAAATACGTATTGCCTGAAGACCTGCTCAAATTCGGTTTGATACCGGAATTTGTAGGTCGATTGCCGGTACATGCAACACTTGAGCCATTAGATGAAGAGACATTGGTGCGAATTTTGACAGAGCCAAAAAATGCTTTGATCAAACAATACCAAAAGCTACTTAGTCTAGATGGAGTAGAGCTTGAGTTTACAGAAGGCGCTTTGACTCAAATTGCAAAAGAAGCAATTAAGCGTAACACTGGTGCTCGTGGTCTACGTGCAATTATTGAACAAATCATGCTGGATATGATGTATGAGCTTCCTTCGCGTGAGGACGTGGAGAAGTGCCTAATTACTGAGGAAGTGGTTACCGAAAAGGTGAAGCCACAACTAAAGAATAAAGAAGGCGACATCATCCAATCAGCGTAAAAAACTCTCGATCAAGCAGGCTGACACCTGTTTGGTGAAAATGATAAGAAAAAGGTGCTTCGTTCTTTGGAACAAGCGCCTTTTTTGTGTCAAAGGATAAGCTTACTCTATACAAAGGATTGATGGCGATCCAGATTTCGATGGATGTAGGGATAGATGAAAAAACAAGGTCCTCGATCCATAAGAGCTTACATGATACCCAAAAGGTTGTGTAATGATCCTGTTTACTCTCCCATGCACTAGGTAATACTACTTTTATATCGTTTTGGAGGTATTACCAGCATTACTTGGGAGGGTATAGAATTGGAATATACAACAGTCATAGTAGGGGCTATTGAGCTTGTCGTTGGGATCATTATAGGCATCTACTTTTTTAATCTGTTAAAGATGCAAAGAACAACAAAGGTTTCAACGGAAAAGGAATCCCGTAAAGAGGTAGATCATTTACGCAAAATGAAAATGGTCGCATTGACTGAGCCATTATCTGAGAAAACACGACCTAGTAAGCTAGAAGATATTGTTGGACAGCAGGACGGGTTAAAAGCATTACGAGCAGCGTTATGTGGGCCTAACCCGCAGCATGTTATTATTTATGGCCCCCCAGGGGTAGGGAAGACAGCTGCTGCCCGTGTCGTGCTGGAAGCTGCCAAAAAAAGCTCGCTTTCCCCCTTTAAGCAGGACGCTAAATTTGTGGAGATTGATGCAACTATTGCCAGATTTGATGAACGCGGCATTGCTGATCCGCTAATTGGTTCCGTTCATGATCCAATTTATCAAGGAGCGGGCTCTATGGGGCAAGCTGGTATCCCACAACCCAAGCCAGGTGCCGTTACCAAGGCACATGGAGGGATTTTATTTCTAGATGAAATAGGCGAGCTACATACGGTACAGATGAATAAACTGCTAAAAGTGTTGGAAGACCGAAAAGTAATGCTGGAGAGCGCTTATTACAGCGAAGAGAACACTCAGATACCTGCCCATATCCATGAGATTTTTCAATATGGACTGCCGGCTGATTTTCGTTTAGTCGGAGCTACAACACGCACACCGGAAGAAATTCCCCCCGCCTTGCGTTCGCGGTGTTTAGAGATATTTTTCCGTCCTCTACAGCCTAATGAGATTGGAAGTATTGTTTCTAAGGCCATGAAAAAAATGCAAATTAAGGTGGAGAATGACGCGATTGCAGTGATAGAGCGTTATGCTACCAATGGACGTGAAGCAATTAATACATTACAGATAGCCGCAGGAATATGTATGACAGAAGGACGTGAGATCGTAACCACTCAGGACGTGGAATGGGTGGTACATAGCAGTCAAAAATCGCCTCGTCAAGAAAAACAAGTACACGAGCAAGCTCAAATTGGCGTCATCAACGGGTTAGCTGTCTATGGTCCTAACATGGGCACCGTGATGGAAGTGGAGGTAACGGCCTCATTAGCCCCTATTAAAGGTGCGGGCAAACTTACTCTGACTGGTTTAGTGGAGGAAGAGGAGTTAGGGGGGCCGAGCCGAACCATTCGCCGTAAATCTATGGCGAAAGGCTCCATTGATAATGTATTAACGGTTCTTCACCGCCTAGGCATTCAGCCATATGACTATGATTTACACATTAATTTTCCCGGTGGTGTGCCCGTGGATGGCCCTTCCGCAGGCTTAACAATCGCAATCGCTATCTATTCGGCTATTAAAGAAAGACTTATTGACAATTTATTGGCAGTTACAGGCGAGGTTAGTATCCATGGAAAGGTAAAGCCAGTTGGCGGAGTGGTTGCTAAAGTAGAAGCAGCTCGTCAAGCAGGGGCTAAACGTGTTTTCATTCCAGCGGAGAATTGGCAGACGATCTTTGCGGATATAGAAGGAATTGAAGTAATCGTAATCCATCATGTAGAGGAAGCCATCCAAATGGCATTTGTAGACCAAGGTGTTTTAACTCAAATTGACGAAACAGACCAGACCGAAGACACTTACTTGCCGCCGTTTAGTGTACCTGTACAAGTGGAGGGCATTCAGCCAGGCACTTTACCGTTATAGCATAAGATGATAGATGCATTTGTTTTACACATAGGCTCCGTTCCTATATGGCTAGGCGGAGCCTATCTCTATCCCATATTTTTTTAATCAAAGTGTACGAAGAAGCAGAAGCTTCTATGAAAGATTAGGAATTTTTGGGTATAATAAAAACGGCTTCATCATCGTATGTGTGTTACAAATGTCGCAATGAACGGCATGTAATATAAGCAAATGCATGTGGTCATTAGACATTGGGTATCATTTTGCGATACAATGAGACGATACCGTCTTTCAGACATTATAAAAGAGAGATATCGTGGCCTTAGAAATGGGAGGTGCTTGGTCATGAGTGAACATACAGGATCCCGTGAAATACCACTGCTGCCGCTTCGTGGTTTATTGGTTTATCCAAGCATGGTGTTGCATTTGGATGTAGGACGTGAGAAATCCGTAAGGGCTCTTGAAAGAGCGATGGTAGATGATAATTATATTCTGCTATCAACGCAAGAGGATGTGCAGGTGGAGGAACCGGATTCAGAACAAATTTATTCGGTGGGTACAGTTGCACGAGTGAAGCAGATGTTAAAGCTACCTAATGGAACAATTCGTGTACTAGTGGAAGGCTTAGAACGTGCCTCTATTAACGAATATCTACAAAGAGATGATTATTACTACGTTTCGATTACATATTTACCGGAAACCAGGGAAAATGAAAATGAAATCGAAGCTATGGTGCGAACTGTTTTACAGCAGTTCGAGCAATATATCAAAATTTCTAAGAAAGTATCCCCTGAGACGCTAAGCTCAGTTAGTGATATTGAAGAAGCGGGGCGTATGGCAGATGTCATTGCATCCCATCTACCGCTTAAAATAAAGGATAAGCAAGATGTATTAGAAGCAGTAGATGTTCATCGTCGTCTAGAAATCTTGCTCAATATCTTAAACAACGAACGAGAAGTACTGGAGCTAGAACGACGTATTGGTCAGCGCGTTAAAAAGCAAATGGAAAAAACGCAAAAGGAATATTACCTGCGCGAACAGATGAAGGCCATACAAAAGGAGTTAGGTGAGCGTGACGGGCGCAATGGGGAAATGGATGATTTACGTGAGCAATTGCTCCAATCCGACGCCCCAGAGCGTATCAAGGTTAAGCTGGAGAAAGAACTCGATCGCCTAGATAAGATGCCAGCTACTTCTGCAGAAAGCAGCGTGGTTCGCACTTATATTGATACATTGCTCTCCTTGCCATGGACGAAAAAGACAGAGGATAATCTAGATATTGCCCATGCGGAAACGATTTTAAATGAAGATCACTATGGCCTTGAAAAACCAAAAGAGCGCATTCTAGAGTATCTTGCTGTACAAAAATTAGTAAGTGATTTAAAAGGACCGATTCTATGCCTTGTAGGTCCTCCAGGTGTAGGTAAGACCTCCTTGGGTAAATCTATTGCAAGAGCGATGGGCCGGAAGTTTATCCGTATCTCGCTTGGTGGTGTGCGTGATGAAGCAGAAATTCGTGGACATCGTCGCACCTATGTAGGAGCGATGCCAGGCCGAATCATTCAATCCATGCGCCAAGCAGGTACTGTTAATCCTGTTATTCTGCTTGATGAGATCGATAAGCTTGCGAGTGATTTCCGCGGAGATCCAGCGTCAGCCTTATTAGAAGTGCTTGATCCAAATCAGAATGAAAAATTTAGTGATCATTATGTAGAAGAAGTTTATGATTTGTCCAACGTTATCTTCTTAACAACGGCAAATACGCTTCATACCATACCAAGGCCATTGCTTGATCGAATGGAGACGATCGAAATTTCCGGCTATACCGAGCTAGAGAAATTCCATATTATGCAGGATTATCTCCTTCCTAAAAATATAAAGTCCCATGGTATCACAAAAGAGAAGCTCCAAGTGGCCGATGAAGCCATGATGAAGGTGATTCGTCAGTATACACGAGAAGCAGGGGTACGTAACCTGAACCGTGAAGCAGCGAATCTGTGCCGTAAAGCTGCAAAAATCATTGTCAGTGGAGAAAAGAAACGCGTAGTTGTAACACCTAAAACCTTGGAAAACCTGCTAGGTAAACCACGATTCCGCTATGGTCTAGCAGAGAAGGAAGACCAGGTGGGTTCTGTTACAGGATTAGCATGGACCCAGGTGGGGGGAGATACCTTAAATGTTGAAGTAAGTGTTTATCCTGGTAAAGGTACTCTCACCTTAACTGGTCAACTAGGTGACGTGATGAAGGAGTCAGCACAAGCTGCCCTCAGCTATATTCGTTCGCGTGCTGGTCAATGGGATATTACTCAGGATTTCCTAGAGAAAAATGATATTCACATTCACGTGCCAGAAGGAGCAATTCCAAAGGATGGTCCTTCCGCAGGGATTACAATGGCAACAGCCTTGTTATCTGCTTTGACAAATATTCCTGTGCGAAAAGAAGTGGGTATGACAGGTGAGATTACATTACGTGGCCGTGTATTGCCGATTGGCGGTTTGAAGGAAAAGGTACTGTCTGCCCATCGTGCCGGCCTAACTACCATTATCTTGCCAATTGAAAACGAGAAAGACTTAGAAGATATTCCAGACAGTGTGAAAAATGATATGACGTTCCATCCGGTAGAACAGATGGATGACGTGATTAAATATGCTTTTGTGCAAGAGAAAATGGTGAAAAAGAAATGAAGATTACTTCAGCAGAATTTATTATTAGTGCCGTAGGGCCTCAACAATACCCAAAGGATCGCCTGCCAGAGATTGCTCTGGTGGGTCGTTCCAATGTAGGGAAATCATCTTTAATCAATAAAATGTTAAGTCGAAAAGCAATTGCTCGGACAAGCTCGCGTCCCGGAAAAACTCAGACACTTAACTATTTTAAAGTAAATAATCAAATGTACTTTGTGGATTTTCCCGGCTACGGATATGCGAAGGTTTCCAAGTCCATTAAGTCGACCTGGGGCAGTATGATTGATACTTACCTGAGCAAGCGAGAAGAGCTTAAATTTGTTGTTCAGCTAGTGGATATTCGCCATGCTCCCTCTAAAGATGACGTTAGCATGTATGAATATTGCAAGGAGCTTGGAATCCCTACTATCGTGGTAGCAACGAAAGGCGATAAGATTTCTCGCGGAAGATGGCTACAGCATTTAAAAGTTATTCGTCAGACTTTGAATTTCCAGTCAACAGATGCTCTCATTGTTTTCTCTACCGAAATGGGACAAGGCAGAGATGAATTATGGGGAGAAATTTTACGCAGGCTAAAAGGCAAGCAGGAATCGCCCGAAGAATCCGCTCATATACTGGAAGGTAATGAGTAAATAAATCAGGCTACGTTAGTAAGACACCAGCAGCTTAGATAGACAAACAGCTTCCCGAGGAGGAGAAAGGATGTCTTCACAAGGATTTGCATTACGGGGACTTATTGAAGGATTTTACGGTAAGCCGTGGTCGCATGAGGATCGGATTGATATGCTGCACTTTATCAGTCAGCATGGCTTTAATGCCTATTTTTATGCGCCCAAAGATGATGCGATCCTGCGAGATGATTGGCAGATGCATCATTCTCCCGCCCAAATGCGTCTCATTTCGGAGCTGATTTCAGAGGCACATTCGGTGGGGTGTGCCTTTTATTATTGTCTCAGTCCGGGAATGAGCATGCAGTATGCCAACTCGAAGCATGTAGATAGATTGATAGAAAAGTACGAGAACCTCCTTGCCTGCGGTGTGACGAAATTTGGTCTGTTGTTTGACGATATTCCACAGGAATTAATGCACAAAAGTGATCAAGAGGCATTCGTTCATTTAGCAGAGGCGCATGTACAGGTTACTCTTTTGGTCTGGAACAGGCTAAAAGAGACTAGTAAGGATGACATCCATCTCGTGGTATGCCCTACGGTTTATCATGGGAGAGGTGATGAAGCGTATATTACCTATCTGGGACAGCATTTACCAACGGAAATTGATCTGTTTTGGACGGGGAGGTTTGTCTGTTCTCCTTATCTAACGGAAGCAGACTCCCAATACTTTTTTGAACAAACACGACACTACCCGCTTTATTGGGATAATTATCCAGTTAATGATCTGGCGATGTCGAGCGAGCTACACATTGGTCCTTTGCAAAATAGGGATGCTACTCTGTTCCGTTTTGCTACGGGGTATGTAGCTAACGCAATGGAATATCCGGAAAGCTCCAAGATTCCTATCATGACGATCGGTGAATATTTAACCCATCCTGATTCCTATGATCCTGAAGAAGCCTTTCAACGTGCAGTGAAAGAGATAGCGGGGCCTGAAGATTTTGATGCCTTTCTTTTGTTTGCCGATCATGTGCGGGCATCGTTTTTGTGTGACGAAGAAGCGCCGCAGCTCCTGGAAAAATTACATCAGTTTCGCTACCATTTTTTTCACGGCGATCAACAGAAGGCTGTGGAAATCCTAGAGCATACCTTTTCTGAAATGGAGAGTTCTGCAAGGCACCTATTGAACGGTATGCAAAATGAAAGGTTATATAAAGAAATAAAAGGCTGGCTGAAAAAGTATGCATACTGGGCTAAATTAGGCAAAACGGCAACACGTTTAATTGATGCTGGTCGGAAGGGACAAACGATTCGAGCAATCTTTTATTTTTTACGAATGAGGCGAAGGTTACGGCAAGCGGAAAAGCTTCCTGAGAAGGTAAGTAGCAATGTCATGCGGTTAATGGTAGAGGCGCTTAGCTTGGAAGTGCGAAATTATCGAACTTAGAAACGTCGTGTATAGGATTGGAAGCAAAATCAAACAGGCACCTTTCTATTCGCAAGGAAGACGTCTGTTTGATTTTTTACGTACAAAAGCTAACTCTATAGAGATAAGACTGTGGAAGGTTAAGCAGATATTTTCGCTTTTAGATTGCGTAGCCAGAATAGAATAGGCAGTTCTGAAAACAGCATACCACTTAGGATAAAAGCACAGCCGATCAATTGTTTCATCGTCAACAGCTCGTGAATCCATGGGTAGGAGGTGAATGCTGCAAAGACTGGTTCTAAAGCAAAGATCAGTGCCACATGCGTTGGAGAGGTGTCCTTTTGAAAAGAGGTTTGCACTAAGAATGCGAGGGCAGTAGCTGGAATTGCCGTGATAAATAGCGCCCATAGAACCTCAGGGTGACCTATGATGAAAGGGTCATATATCGCTTGCCAATCCTCTAGGATAAGGGCGTAGCACATACTGAAAAATGAGACAGTGAACAATTGAATGATCACTAAGGGCATCGTAGGAAACCGAGGAGAATATCGACCGGTCAACACAATCTGCATGGCAAAGCAAATCGCACAGCAAAGCACTAAAAAATCGCCAAATGTAAGAGAGAGAGTACCATTCATTGTTAATAAGTAAAGTCCAATTACGGCCATGCAGACGCCGATAAAGGCAGAGGCTTTCACTTTATGCTTAAGTACAACAATCGAGAGTAAGGGCACAAGCACAACCGACAGACCTGTAATAAATCCTGCCTTTGATGGTGAGGTATACAAGAGTCCTACTGTTTGAGTTGCATAACTGACAAACAGCCAAAAGCCTAGAAATACACCGCTGCGAACCAAAGAAAAGTTACAGGTTTGCCAAGCCCTTGGATTTCGAATAAAGTAGATAAGGGACAAGAATAACGAAGCGCTAAAAAAACGGATCGCATTAAACGTATTGGGAGGAAGCATGTGAACCGCATTCTGAACGACCACAAAGGTTGCTCCCCAGATAAAAACGATACATAACAATAAACAGTCAACCATCAATGCTTTTTTCACCCTACTACCTCGTTTCTAGAAAAGATGTTGGCCGATTTTGAGCTATAGTACTCATTATAAGAGTAGATAAACAGGGAAGGAAGGAGTTTTTTGATAGTTCCGAAAGAAGCATGAATAAGTAAAAACGAGACAAACTAAGATAGTGAAAATCTGGATAAAATTAACAAGGTGAATAAATGTTAATTCATGGAAAATGATGTGAAATCCTGAGAGTAATTTGTCGAACCAGTGAATAGCACATTTGACAAGGTTTTTTGGATAACTTTAATCAAATTTTCACATTTTAAACTACTTGCTTACGGACATAATGTTATAATAAAGAAGCTAAAATCCGTATTTGAATGACACGGGAGGAAGGCTATGGAAATCTTACTGCTCGGCCTAAATTATAAGACAGCGCCTGTCGAAATTCGTGAAAAATTCACGTTTAATGACGACAGCACGCCGAGAGCACTTCATATTCTATCTCATACCAAAAGCATTCTAGAATGTATCATTGTAGGAACCTGTAACCGGACTGAAATCTATGTGGTTTGCGATCAGTTGCATACCGGTAGATTTTATACACGGAATTTTCTTGCAGAATGGTTTGGCGTAGAGAAAGAGTCGCTTCTCGATTATATGTACGTAAAGGAAAATGACGAAGCGATTGAGCACTTGTACCGTGTAACCTGTGGACTCGATTCCATGGTAATGGGAGAGACACAGATTATTGGTCAAATTCGCAACGCTTTTCTCCTGGCACAACAACATGAGACTACTGGAACCATTTTTAATACACTGTTTAAACAGGCTGTAACCCTTGCAAAACGGGCTCATACAGAGACTTCTGTAGGCCAAAATGCTGTATCTATCAGCTATGCCGCGATTGAGCTTGGCAAAAAGATTTTTGGAAGCTTTGCTGATAAGCATGTACTGATCTTAGGTGCAGGTAAGATGAGCTTATTAACAGCTAAGCATTTGCACGCAAACGGAGTGGCTCATGTGACAGTAGCAAACCGTACGCTGGAACGTGCACAGACCTTAGCTGAACAGTTCCGCGGTGAAGCCTGTACCATGGAGGATCTGCCCCAGAAGCTGGCTAAAGCAGACATCGTCATCAGTTCGACGGGAGCAACCGGTTTTGTGTTAACAAAAGCACAATTAAAGCCGATTATGAAGCAGCGTCCTCATAAGCCATTGTTTATGATTGATATCGCCGTGCCGCGTGATCTTGATCCTGATATTCATGGGCTAGAAAATGTATTCCTGTATGACATAGATGATCTGGAGGGCATTGTTCAGAGCAATCTAGCTGAACGCTCCAAAGAAGCAGAGCGTATTGAACTTATGATTGAGGAAGAAAAGCAGGAGTTCATTAACTGGAAACAAACGCTGGGCGTTGTGCCTTTGATTGCGGCATTGCGTGAAAAAGCATTTTCCATTCATGGAGAAGCAATCCGCAAAATTGAAAACAAGTTGCCTCATTTAAATGAGAAGGAAATGCATATTATTCGCAAACATACACGAGGGATTATTTCCCAATTACTGCATGATCCAATCGTACAACTGAAGGAGTTGACCGTCCAAAAGAAAGGAGAAGAGGTACTCGATATCTTCTCTACAATTTTTGCTTTGGATGAAATATTGGAAGGTAAAAAACAGGAAGCATTATGGGAGCAACAAAAGCGTGAAAGCTTAAGACGTGAAAAAGCTGTTTCATTACAATCACGTGAACAGCGTTTCTAGCAAGAGGCGAGGAAGAAATGGATTTCTTCTTGCTCCGCCTGTTTTCACAGGCAATTGAGAAAATGGGCGTGATCTAGATAGTAGGGAAAGGTGAGCGTGTATGGCAAATGCAAGATGGCTCTATGACTTGACCATCTTTCTCTATGCAGCGGGTGTACTTTGTTACTTCAATGATTTTTTGCAGAGTAACCGGCGAATGAAGCAAATTGCGCTAGGATTACTCTCGATTGTCTGGTTGTTACAAACCATCTTTTTTGTTTACCAAATGATCGTAAAGTCATATTTGCCCGTTGTTACCTTTTTTGAAACCTTAGTTTTTTATTCTTGGGTATTGGTGACCCTTTCTTTGATCATACATGCTGTAGCTCGCATTGATTTCTTACTATTTTTTACTAATGTGATCGGGTTTGGAGTTCTCACCTTATCCATGTTCTTTTCAGAGCCAGCAACTCCGCAGCACAGCGGAGTTATCTCTGATTTTATTTTTATTCATGTGACAATTGCTATCATTAGTTACGCATTACTGGCCGTGTCCATGATATTCTCAGGTATGTATCTTGTGAATCTACATATGCTGAAGCAAAAAAAATGGACACCGCTGTGGCAACGGCTCCCAAGTTTGGAGAAATTGGATGCGTTTTCTTTTAAACTAAACATTTTTGGTGTGCCGCTGCTTTTGTTGTCAGTCATTTTAGGCAGTATTTGGGCACAATTGATTTTTTCACATGGATTTTGGATGGACGCGAAAGTGTGTATGTCGATCGTCGTTCTGATTTTATATAGTATGCTGTTGTATCAAAGGGTTCGGAATCAATGGTTGGGAAAAGTGGCAGCATGGATAAACATCATTGCATTTGTATGTTTATTGCTTAATTTTTTGCTGATTGATCCCTACTCACAATTTCATCAATGGTCGTAGAGAGGTGGGGCAGATGAATCCGCATTATCCAATTCACGTTAAAATGGAGGGAATGCTCTGTGCAGTTATTGGTGGTGGAGAAGTAGCTCAACGCAAGGTAGGTTCTCTACTGGAATGTGGGGCAAAAATCACCATTATTTCTCCTGAGATAACGCCATTGTTAGCTGAATGGACCGAGCAGGGGAAGATCAATTGGAAACGTGAGCTGTATCAGGGACAGGATTTAAGTCCGTATTTTTTTATCGTAGCTGCGACCAATCATCGGCATGTCAACTATTCAGTATATGAACAAGCGAAAAGAACCAAGGCTTTTATAAATATTGCAGACCGACCAGACCTATGCAATTATATCGTTCCCTCTACGGTCAAGCGAGGAAGGCTAGTGATTTCTGTATCTACCTCGGGTGCAAGCCCTAGTTTGGCAAGTAAACTGCGTAGAAGGCTAGAACGAGAGTTTGGTCAGGAATATGAGGGCTATGTTGACTTTTTAGCTCAGATGCGATTAAAGGTTTTACAGGAGATTAAAGATGCCACCGTGCGCAAACAAATCTTTCAAGAGTTGCTTGATGATAGATATGTAGAGGCGCCTTCCCTGCAAAGAGAGCAGATGGCAGATGCTTTACTACAACAGGTGAAACAAAGAGAGCAATTATAGGGAGGCAGACATGAAAGAGTGGAAAGTTGGATCGCGTAAAAGCATGCTGGCACTTACCCAAACAAAATGGGTGCTGGCTCGTTTGCGTGAAATAGACCCTGCATCAAGTTTTAGCATCACAGAGATTGTTACAAAGGGAGATCGCATTCTGGATGTTACACTTTCCAAAGTGGGCGGTAAAGGTCTGTTTGTTAAAGAAATCGAACAATCCCTGTTGGAAGAGCAAACTGATATGGCTGTCCATAGTTTAAAAGATATGCCTGCTGTCTTACCAGAAGGTTTGACGATCGGTGCCATTCCAAAAAGGGAAGACCCGAGGGATGTGCTGATTTCTAAGGATGGTAAGACGCTAGATAAGCTAAAACAGGGCGCTGTGGTAGGAACGAGCAGTTTGCGCCGCTCCTCCCAATTGCTGCATTACCGACCTGATCTCATTATTAAACCGATTCGGGGAAATATTGATACACGAATCCGCAAGCTAGAGGAAGAAGATTTTGATGCAATTATTCTGGCTGCTGCTGGCCTTAAACGTGTGGAGTGGAAGGGCACGATCACGCAGTATCTTGATCCGCAAATCAGTCTCCCTGCGGTGGGGCAGGGGGCGCTTGCTATTGAGTGCCGTACACATGATGCTGAAATGATGTCACTTTTACAACGGTTTGATCATCTGGAGACCCGGTATGCGGTCGAGGCAGAGCGAGCTTTTCTTCACAAGATGGAGGGAAGCTGTCAAGTGCCGATTGGCGCTTTTGCAGAAGTGCAGCTTGATGCAAATCAAAAGCCTTCCATTAGCATTACAGGGATGGTAGGGTCTCCTGATGGAAGCCAATTGTTTAAAGCAACATTGACTGGAGACAATCCTCAAGCATTGGGTGAAAATTTGGCAGAAGAGCTGCTCCGTCAGGGGGCGCGAGAAGTGCTTGCTAAAGTATTGGAGGAGAACCGTCAATGAATAAAGGAAAAGTTTTCTTAGTAGGTGCTGGGCCTGGTGACCCTAAGCTAATTACGGTGCGTGGTTTGGAAACGATTCAAATGGCTGATTGCATCGTGTATGACCGCTTGGCAAGTCCACGATTGCTAGCTCATGCAAAACCGGACGTAGAGTTAATCTATTGTGGAAAACTGCCTGATCGTCATACCCTCACTCAGGAAGAGATCAATCAGGTATTAGTCGATAAAGCATTAGAAGGGAAAGTAGTTACTCGTCTAAAAGGCGGGGACCCTTCTATCTTTGGTCGTGTTGGAGAAGAAGCTGAGGAATTGGCTAAGCACGATATTTTATTTGAGATTGTACCAGGGATCACTTCAGGGATTGCTGCTCCGGCGTATGCAGGCATCCCCGTGACCCATCGCGATTTTAATTCCTCGTTAGCGATAGTGACAGGACATGAGCGTCCAGAGAAAACAGAATCAAGCATTAACTGGGAAAAATTAGCCACGGCTGTTGGCACGATCATCTTTTACATGGGAGTAGGCAATCTCCCTTATATTACGGAACAATTAATGAAGAATGGTCGCTCTCCACAAACACCGGTAGCTCTGGTGCGTTGGGGGACTTTAGTCGAACAGGAAACCTTGGTCGGAACCTTAGAGGACATTGTAGAGAAGCGTGAGCAGGCAGGCTTAACGAATCCTTCTATCATTGTGGTTGGTGAAGTGGTTACGCTTCGTGAAAAATTACAATGGTTTGAGAAAAAGCCGTTGTTTGGGAAGCGTGTACTCGTTACCCGTGCTAGAAGTCAAGCCAGTGAACTATCGAATCAAATCAATGAATTAGGCGGGGAGGCATATGAATTCCCGCTGATAAAGATGGTTGAGCCACAAGCTCTACCGCAATTGGATATCGCACTGCAACAGCTATCAGCTTATGACTGGGTCATGTTTACTAGTCCAAATGGGGTTCAATTCTTCTTTAAACGCTTGCGTGAGTTAAAGATTGACATTCGTACCTTAACTGGTAAGATCGCGGCCGTCGGTCCGAAAACCGCTTCCATGCTAGAAGAAAGAGGCCTGACGGTAAATGTCTTACCTGGCGAGTTTCTTGCAGAGGGCTTGGTAGAATCCCTTAAGGATGAGTTACAGCCAGGCTCTAAAGTCTTGCTTCCACGTGCGGATATAGCGCGCGAAACATTGCCGCGAGAGCTGAGAACTCTCGGCATGGAAGTGACGGAAGTAGATACCTATGATACAGTTATAGATGCACAGAACATTGGGGAAACGGTTTCCCTGTTGGAAGAAAAGGCGATACAGATCATTACATTTACCAGCTCCTCTACGGTCAAAAACTTTGTGGAAGCGCTGAAGGAATACGATCTTACCCAATTACTTCAGGGTGTACAGATTGCTTGCATTGGACCGATTACAGCGGATACGGCAAGACAAGCAGGCTTGCAAGTGGATATCATGGCAAGTGAATATACAATTGAAGGACTAGTCAATGCACTAATTACCAGGTAAAAGGGGAAGTAGACTATGATTAAATTTGACCGTCATCGTCGTTTGCGCCGAAGCCAAGCGATGCGTAACCTTGTACGAGAAAACCATGTGCGTGTAGAAGATTTGATCTATCCGCTGTTCATAGTAGAAGGGGAAAACATCAAAAATGAAATTTCCTCTATGCCTGGCGTTTATCATTTTTCCTTGGATCGTCTTAATGAAGAAGTTGAAGAAATCGTTAGTCTAGGCATTCAGGCTGTTCTTTTGTTTGGGGTTCCAGAGCATAAGGATGCGCTTGGAACAGAAGCTTATGCAGACAATGGGATTGTACAGCAAGCAATCCGTCACATAAAAGCCTCTTTCCCTGAGTTGCTTGTTATTGCAGATACATGCCTATGCGAATATACGGATCATGGCCACTGTGGTGTTTTGCATGAATGTGGAGAGCTGCTAAATGATGAGTCTCTTGTTTTATTAAGCCAAGCTGCTGTCTCACAGGCTAAAGCTGGCGCTGACATCATTGCGCCATCTAATATGATGGATGGATTTGTTACCGCCATTCGTGAAGCTTTAGATGAAGCTGGATTTACACATATTCCGATTATGTCTTATGCGGTTAAATATGCTTCTGCATACTACGGCCCGTTCCGTGAAGCAGCTCAATCCGCTCCGAAGTTCGGTAACCGTAAGTCCTATCAAATGGACTATGCTAATGCGCGTGAAGGTTTGCGCGAAGCTGAATCCGATGTGATGGAAGGGGCCGATTTCTTAATGGTAAAACCAGGTCTTGCTTACATGGACATGGTTTTACGTTTACGTCAAAGCTTTGATTTGCCGTTAGTTGTTTACAATATCAGTGGAGAGTATTCTATGGTAAAAGCAGCTAGTGCAAATGGCTGGATTGACGAGCAAGGCGTTGTTATGGAAACAATGATGGGATTCAAACGCGCAGGCGCTGATTTAATCATTACGTACCATGCTAAAGATGTTGCCAAGTGGCTACAAGGAGGTTCATAACATGTCGGTTGACTTATTAGATGCGTTAGATAAAGAGATTTTGGATGCCATTCAAAAAGAGATTCCATTGGTTCCTGAACCATTTAAAGTTATGGCAGAAAATTTAGGGACAACAGAAGAGGAGCTAATGGCTCGCCTGGAAAAAATGAAAGGTGATTCTATCCGTCAAATCTCTGCTATTTGTGATACAAAAGCATTAGGATATAAATCAAGTCTGGTAGCGGCTCGAATTGCTCCTGATAAATTAGATGAAATGGCTGTAAAGATTTTTAACTCCCACCCTGGTATTACACATAACTATAAACGCAACCATGACTTTAACCTGTGGTTTACGATTGCTCTACCTCCGAACAGTCGTTTTGGATTGGAAAAAACGGTTGAAATCTTAGGAGAATTGTCTAATGTGGAATCGATTCGCATTCTACCTACTCTAAAACTATTTAAAATCGGGGTACAACTAGATGTGAAAAAAGAGGCAGAAGCGAATACAAAATCTGCTCCTACTTACACAGAAGAAATGCGCCAGGCAGCGATTGATCTTGGCATCACTGATAAAGATATCAAGGTGATTATCGAACTGCAAAAGGATTTGCCAATTGTTTCGCGTCCATTTGATGAATGGGCAAAAAATGCTGGCATGACAACAGAGGAATTATTGAACCACGCGAAAGTATTGGTAGACCGTGGCCAAATGCGTCGTTTCTCTGCGGTACTAAACCACCGCAAAGCTGGATTCCGTGCAAATGGTATGGGTGTATGGAACGTACCAGCAGAACAAGCACAGGAAATTGGAATGAAAATGGGTTCCTTCCGAGCGGTTAGCCATTGCTATTTACGTCCTACCTATCCAGATTGGAAGTACAGCATCTTTACGATGGTACATGGTCGTGATAAGGAAGAGTGTGAATCAATCCTACAAGCCATTGAGGATGAAACAGGTATCACTGACCGTATTACATTGTACTCTACGAAGGAATACAAGAAAACACGCGTATCCTATTTTACACCTGAGATTTATGAATGGGAAAATGAGATGGCGGCAAAACTGGGATTGGATAAGTAATTGCGCACAATATCCGATAGCATGGAATGCATGCGCTGTTTCCTGATAAGGAGCATATTGTCATAACAGGAAAACGCTTGTTTGATCACCTTCAAACAAGCGTTTTTTCTACCAGTTTCACGATAACAGATACTAATGGGGTGAGTGGAATGACTCGACAATTCACGAAATCAATCGAATTACATAAAGAAGCGGTACAATACATTCCCGGTGGGGTTAATAGTCCAGTGCGTGCATTTAAAAGCGTAGGGGGCAATCCTATTTATATTGAAAAAGGGGAAGGGTCCCGTATTACAGATGTTGATGGACATACTTATATTGATTATATTGGCTCCTGGGGACCTTTGATTTTGGGGCATGCTCATCCAAAAGTATTGCAGGCGATTAGTGAAACTGCTTTACTGGGTACTAGCTTTGGGGCACCTACAGAACGTGAAACCACAATGGCAAAGCTAGTGTGTGACATTGTTCCTTCAGTAGAAGTTGTGAGAATGGTGAATTCAGGAACTGAAGCAACAATGAGTGCGCTTCGGTTGGCGCGTGGGTACACAAAGCGTGATAAAATTATGAAGTTTGAAGGCTGTTATCATGGCCACGCGGACAGTTTATTGATTAAGGCTGGTTCGGGTGTTGCCACCTTAGGTCTGCCGGATAGCCCTGGTGTGCCTGAAACAACTGCAGTAAATACGATTACGGTACCATATAATGACATTGATAGTGTACGCCTTGCCTTTGAAAAATTCGGCTCAGAACTAGCTGCTGTTATTGTAGAACCAGTTGGCGGAAACATGGGTGTAGTACCACCTCAGCCGGGCTTTCTAGAGGAACTGCGTAGCATTACGGAAAAACATGGTACCGTGCTGATTTTTGATGAAGTAATGACAGGCTTCCGTGTAGCTCGCGGCGGTGCGCAAGACTTGTATCGTGTCACACCTGATTTAACCACGATGGGTAAGGTCATTGGTGGCGGATTGCCAGTCGGTGCATACGGTGGGAAACGTGAAATTATGCAGCATGTAGCTCCAGCGGGAAGTGTATATCAAGCGGGAACCTTATCGGGGAATCCATTAGCAATGGCAGCGGGTATTGCTACATTAATGGAGCTTGGTAAGCCAGGAGTCTATGAACAGCTTGATGCTCGTTCAGCACGACTAGCAGAAGGCTTAGCGGCTAATGCGACTAAATTAGGAATTCCTCATACCGTAAATCGTGTTGGTTCCATGGTATGTTTATTCTTTACAGATACCCCAGTAATCAACTATGAGACAGCTAAAACTGCAGATGTAGATAAATTTTCACGTTACTTCCAACAGTTGTTGCAAGAAGGGATCATGATTCCACCTTCTCAATTCGAAGGAATGTTTGTCTCCGTTATGCATACTGATGAAGATATTGAAAAGACCATTCAAGCAAGCTATAAGGCAATGGCTACCCTAGTCTAGATGTGATGTGTTCAAAGAAGAATACAGATTGTGAAGCAGGCAGATGAACGTATCTGTCTGTTTTTTTGTATTCATAAAACTTGCTGAAAAAAGTAAAGTTCACCTACTTTTCCTAGCAAGATGATATAATAAACAAGGGGGGTTATAACAGAAAGAAAGGGACACCAAGGGAGGAATGACATGGGAGGAGAGCGATTTACCGCGCCAGTCACCGTGCATATTTTTTTGCGAAAAGATAACAACATTCTGCTATTAAGACGATATCAGACTGGATACGAAGATGGTAATTACAGTGTTGTAGCCGGTCACCTTGATGGTGGTGAGCAGGTGATAGAAGCTGCGATTCGTGAAGCGCGTGAAGAAGCAGGCATCATCTTAAAGCCTGATCAAGTAACGATAACGGGCATTATGCATCGCTTGTCAAATGATGAGCGTATCGATTTTTTTGTAACGGCAACAGAATGGTCCGGAGAGATTTATAATGCAGAGCCGCATAAATGTGATGAACTAGCATGGTTCTCTATTCATGATCTTCCTCAGAATACCATTTCGTACATAAAAAAAGCGATTGAGCTTTCGGTCAGTCAATCTGACATCTGGTTTAATAGCTATGGATTTGACAATAGGGAGGGATAATGTGCAAACAGCGCTTGTTTTAGGAGGAACTCGTTTTTTTGGAAAAAGGTTGGTTCAGGAGCTTTTGGATAAAGGCATAAAAGTCACCCTTGCAAACCGGGGGATTACCGAAGATCCATTTGGTAATCAGGTAGAGAGAATTATTGTCGACCGTTATGATGAGGAATCCATGCTGTCTGCATTTGAGGATTATGAATTCGATATGATTTTTGATAATATTTGCTATTCATCAGAGGATGCTCGGATTGCTATAAAGGTTTTTACCGATAAAGTGTCCCGTTATATTTTTACATCGACGTTATCTGTTTATGACGAGGCAGACAGATTTGTAACGGAAGAGGATTTTGATCCCTATCACTACCCTATTGAATACGTGACGCGACAAGAAACATCCTATAAGGAAGGCAAGCGTTTGGCCGAAGCGGTGTTCTTTCAAGAAGCTCCTTTTCCTGTAGCAGCCATTCGTTTTCCGATCGTTCTGGGGGATGATGATTATACGCGTCGCTTGCATTTTCACGTAGAGCATTTGATGAAACAATGGCCGATCGGGATTCCGAACCTAGATGCAACTATTGGGTTTATTCCAGCTAACCAAGCTGCACGCTTTTTGCTATGGGCTGCTGAAGAGGAGCTGGAAGGGACTTTTAACGCTTGCTCCCATGGGGGTATTACATTAAAAGGACTTATCAGTCTGATTGAAGAGAGTACGGGCAAACAAGCTATTATTATGTCAGAAACAGCAGATGAACATATGTCTCCGTTCGGGATAACCCAATCAGTATGGTGCATGAGTAACGAAAAGGCAAAGGAGACAGGCTTTTTATTCATTCCTTTACAAGAATGGCTGCCATCACTTATTCAAAGAATCACGAAAACATTCGAAAAAGAAGAGAGTTATTTAAGTAATCATGAGTAAATATGTACGATTATCTAAAAGAGGCTGGTTGTACGTTTTGATGAGAAGTCCCGTTTTACCTATCAAGGTAGAGCGGGATTTTTTTCGATACGACTAGCTAAGACGTATCCTTATGCCAAATCATTCTCTTATGTTCTATTTTTGTTGCTCTGTCCATATAGATATAGGGAAATGCTTGTGGAGCTGAAAGGAGGAGCAGGTGTGTCTGTACAAGATGGACTGTTATCGTTTCAAATGAAAGAGACTATATTTCTCTCATCAGATAAACCAGAAATTGAAGAGCTACGGGAACTGGAGTTATTACCCGATTTAGAGATAAGGGAAAATGATTATGAGATTACGATATGTGGGTCCTTACAACTGCGAGGCAAGTATGTGCCGACCAAGAACGCCAATGCAAATGGCGGAACGGACACCTTGGTTTCGGCAATGAGATTTACTCCGTTGCAGTTGGAACAAGGAGATGCTAGCGTTTTTTTCTCTGATGAAGAGGCGGAGATCATGCATCGTATCCCATTAAGTATCTCTGTTCCTATTTCCAGAACCAAAGAGGTTTCTGATATTCATGGGATTATTGATAGTTTTGATTATGAGATAAAAGGCCCTAAACAATTACTTATTACCGCTGACCTGATAATAGATGGAATCCAGCTAAAGAATGAACGGGAGATTCGTGCTGAGCAGCAATCGCAAAAATCACCTGACACCTGGGAATATATACAAGTAGCCGACGATGAGAGTGAAGAACAGGGATATCAGCATGTCACTATTGATGATCTAGAACGAAAGCTGACCGCTCTAGAGAAAGAAGTAGAGGGTCAATTGGAACATCAGAACGAAGACGGACAAGAATTGATAGATGAGATTGCCCATGCAGATTACCAGCAAAATGAACAGTACGAGCAATATGGGCAAAATGAGCAAAATGATCAATACCATCAATACGAGCATGATGCGCAAAATGATCAATATCATCAATACGAGCATGATGCGCAAAATGATCAATATCATCAATACGAGCATGATGCGCAAAATGATCAATATCATCAATACGAGCATGATGCGCAAAATGATCAGTATCATCGATACGAGCATGATGCGCAAAATGATCAATACGATCAATACGAGCAGTATGAGCAAACTAATCAAATTAATCCATATGATCAATTCGAGAAAACCAAGCAATACCAGCCGTATCAACCATTTCCGGGTTTTCAGATGCAGTCAGAAGATGTGGCTCAAAATAGCTGGGATCAAGATTCGGCGACACGGTTTCGCTATCAGCATCCACAATATGCAGCATATGAAGCAGAAGCTGATGAAGCAGAACGTGAAGAAATCGAGGAAATCCAGGAAATCCAACAATCAAGCAATGGACCTTATCAAGCATATTCAAATCTACAAGCAGATCCCATAGGACAGCAATCACCTTATGAACATGGATTTCCCCCAGTTTCTAGGCCAGAACCCCCGCAGTATGCACCGCCGTATGGTACACAACCATTTTATCAAACAAATTCCTACCAGCAGGGATCAGGCCGCCAGGGACTGGGCCCCGGAGTGGGTGTAGATCCGAACCCTATTCCTTTTGCCCCACCACCTCCAAACCCATTTCAACCGATGACAGGGCAGTTTTATCAACAGCAGCCACCGCAATATCCGTTTGCCCAGATGCCACCATATGCACCACCACAACAAATGTTTTATCAACCGCCTCCATTTCCACCTAGCCCAGTCCCCCAACCTTTTGCTGGCATGGGGTACCAACCGGAGCATATCGCTGAATCTCCATATCAAGCTACGTATCAGCCGCTTAATCCTAATGAATATATGGAAGAATCAGTGGCAGATCAGGAGGTAATGACTGATAGTGTGTATGCAGAACCTGTCTCCTATCATGAGCAGGTTAAAACAGAAGTAGATATAGAGGAGAAGGAGAGAGAATCTTTTTACGAAGAAGTTACTTTTAAGGAGGAGTCATCTCACCTTGAGCAATCTGCATCATTTGAATTAATTGCAGAGCATCAGGAAACATCTACAGAGACAAAGGAAGCCGTTGCAAAACACCAAGAAACCGTTCCAGAGCCAAAGGAAGCCGTTGCAAAATCCCAAGAGACAGTTGCTGAACCAAAAGAAGTTGCAGCAAAACGCCAAGAGACCGTTCCGGAGCCAAAAGAAGCCGTTGCAAAACCGCAAGAAATAGATCCAGAGCCAAAGGAAGCCGTTGCAAAATCCCAAGAGACAGTTGCTGAACCAAAAGAAGTTGCAGCAAAACGCCAAGAGACCGTTCCG